>JACMJO010000076.1 GCA_014380605.1 Fimbriimonadaceae bacterium
ATCCGAGCCCGGCTGGATTGTAATAACTCGAAAGCGTGTCCGCTCCCGTCGCATACAACGATCCGCCAGCTCCCATTGCTCTTCCCCCCGCATCGAGTGCGTTGAGTAAATCTGGGACTTGGGCCATGGAGGACGCGGCGATTACCGACATTCCACCGACTACGAACGATAGCTTCCTTGCCTTCATATGTTGCTCCGATTGCGACTATCTATTGAGAGACGAACCATAGGTCGAATTATTATCCTTTGCCGCCGATTCTGCCAGTATTCCCTGAGCCGGAGTTACTAGCTCTGCCTCTACTGGTGTCGACGATAACTTCCTGTTCCACTGCGATATTTCCGGCTTTATCAACGCCGCTTGCAACGATCTTGAACTGCGACGGCAGCGAAACTGCCTTGTTGCGCACCCGTCCCGTCCATCGGTACGAACCAGAGCCGGTGGCTTGGAAGCTGACGCGGGGCACCCGATAGAGGTACGTGTTGTCCAATTTGCGAACGATGACGTCGAGCCCAGTTAAGTCCATGAGGCCGCCATTTGGATCGGAGACATCGACGATCACCGAGAAATCTGAGTTTGGCCTAACCTGGCTGTCCGATCTTGGGAACGCGATCGAAAGGCTTGGCGCCAACCGGTCCAACCTGACGGACACGCTCTGAGTGGATTCGTTTTCAGACTTGTCTTTAACGGAAATGCTGATGGTGTGGTTTCCATCCGTCAAGAATCCCGTAACCGTCCAGTTGACTTGAAAAGAGTTGTTCCCATCGACCGTGGTTCCGGTGTTGTTCGGAATGTCGTTTCCGTCGATCTTGACGCGCCACTCTTTAAGGTTAGCTTCAGAGAGCTTGACGTTGATCGGAACGATAGGACCTTTAACCGAGCCATTCTGGATCGGATTGAACTCAAGAATCTTGGGTCTCGTGACGTCCACGGTCACGTTTCGGACGACCGGAGTCGCGGTAAAAGTTGAATCGAATGCCTCTACGGTTATCGTGTATGCGCCGCTAGGCGACGATTCGTTGAAATTCAGGGTGATCGAACCATCGATCTTGTTATCCTGGTTAGGGGTGAAGTCCTCTTCCTTAACCGTCGAACCGCCCGGGCCAGCCGCCGTTACGCGAACGGTAGTTTCCTCAGTCGCATTGGTAATGAGAAACTTCACTTGGTTATTGAATCCAAGGAAAGCTCCTTCGAGGGGCGAAGTTACCTGCAAAGTAAATTGGGCATGAGCAGCCACTGCCATCAAAGCAATAGCCGCGCCCGCGACGAAACGCATAATCCTCAACATGTTGTCTCTTTCGACGAAACTTCCGCCAACTACGTTAGTTTTAGCACAAACTCGTCTATAAACTCGGCAACACCGGCCTCCTCATTAGAGGAAACCACAACATTTGCTGTATCTTTTACCAGTGGATGGGCGTTTGAGACCGCCGCAGAGATACCGGCGACCTGGATCATTTCGAGATCGTTGAGGTAGTCGCCAATGGCAGCCGTAGCCTCTATTGGAACCTCCAGAGCTTGAGCCAGAGCCACTAAAGCAGACCCTTTCGACGCAGTGCTCGACATAAATTCAAGGTATTCGGGCTCCGATTCGGTGGCCCGGATATTGAGCCCAGCAAGTTCTGCGAGCAAGTTTTGAGTATGAGAGGTCATTTTCTCTGGGCTGTCGACGATTAGGGCCTTTAAGCAATTCTCTTCCCCTAGGCTACCGGCATAGATTTCCGGCACGACCGTTTCAACCCGCTCTCGATAAAGCTCGCCCCACGGAGTTTCCTTGAGGAAGAACAGACGAGTCGGTGTGTAAATATTGAGGTGGATGTCGTTCGATACTGCGTAGGCTGAAATGATCTCTAGTCCGCGAGGCAGAAGGGGTTCTTGCAGTAAGTCTCTTGTGGGCTCCAATGAAACGTGAGTGCCATTTCCACTGATCATGGGCCCCCTGCTCAGGTCTAGTTGGTCGGAGAACTTTCGCATGCTTGGCCGTATTCGACCGCTCGCAAGAACCACCGCTACTTCAGCTGCTCTCGCCCGCTCGATCGCCTCGACAGCCTTCGTTGGAATCTGCTTGTCGCGAGTGAGAAGGGTCCCGTCGAGGTCTATCGCGAGCAGCTGGGTTTTCATAAGCATTGCGGGGGATCGCCCGTAAAGTTACCGTGCGATCCTCGTTGCCTAGGGCCTTCCGGCAGGGCCCGATATCGAAACCTTGAAGCTTCGAAGTAACGAAAGCAAGACGACTCATAAATAGGAAGTCACCGTCGTTTGTGGAATGACAACCTCGTAAGTACGCTTAAGAAACGCGTTTTCGACCCGAGACTTTGTAAGGACCAAGTTGGTGATTGCCATTACGTGGAGATTGTCAGATTGGCTGAACAAAGACCCGGTCAGTGGCCGACAGCTTGACAGGCGAACTAGGAGCTGCAAGCAAATCGATGGACCGGTTCAGTGGCGAAGTGGCTTGGAGTGAGCAGAGGGACCATAGCGGGCAATTGGAGCGCCGCTAAGGCGACGGAAATCAACACTCCGCCCAAAGGAAAACGATGTCAGTTGGAAATCCATTTGTAAAGTCGAGCATTGAGAGGTCGGTACAAGACTTGCCCGCCCTTCCCAGTGTTGTCATGCGCATTCTCAAGGAAACTGAGAGTCCCACCGCATGTGCGGTCACGATCGAGAGAATGCTGAGCGCAGATCAAGCACTTGCTTCCAAGGTGCTTCGCGTGGTCAACTCTGCCTATTATGGGCTGAGCGGCCAAGTGGTTAGTTTGAGCCAGGCCATCGTCATTCTTGGCATGCAACAGGTTCGAAACTTGGTGCTGAGCGTCAGCGCGTACAGCGCGATTAAGCCAAGGACACCTCGACAGCAAGAGACGATGAAGATTTTTTGGCTTCATTCTTTCGGTACTGCCGCGGCGACTCAGTTCATTGCTCAACGCAAGCGCTTCTCTAATCAGGATGCTGAAACTGCCTTTGTCGGCGGGCTCTTGCACGACATTGGGCGCCTGTTCTTATTTAGCAACTTCACACAGACCTACGATCAGGTTCTTAGGTTTGCAGAACAAAAGCAGATTACGGTTGAAAGCGCAGAACTGCGATTGCTTGGGATCAGCCATGGCGAAGTCGGAGCCCAGATGGCGGAGTATTGGAAGTTGCCAAAACCGCTAGTTCGCATGATTGGAGATCACGAAGACCCAACCGAAGACAACATCGACCCAATGCTGTACGCGTTGAACATCGCCGACTGGATTACCAAGGACCTGTATTTTGATCCCGAGAAAATTGAAACTACTTCTCCTTCCGACTTCGTGATGAATTGGCTGAACTTCACGCCTGAGGAAGTCGATCTCTTGAAGGAAGATACGGCTGAGAAGATCGAAGAGGCCCAGCAAGTCTTTGGTTTGTTGGCGGCTTAAGAAAGCACGCAAATCCTCCGATATAGACAGTGGCTAGGATCGCCATCCTAATTGGGTGGGCAAGGCAAGGATCGCGAAATGTCGGTAAATGGAAGCCTTTCAGGCATCAGTTTTAGTGGGCTAAGCAGCGGAATCGATACCGCGGGCATCATCGAGCGCTTGATGCAGCTCGAGCAGATTCCCATCTCTCGCCTTCAACAGCGTCAAGCCCAGATTCAGACCCAGCAGACGGTCTACGCCCAGTTCCGAAGCAAGCTTCAGGCCCTTTCTGGAGCGGCGGGCGCACTCAATTCGAACACAGTGTTCAACCCCGTGACCGCCTCCTCCTCAAAGGTCGAGGTCGCCACAATCACCGCTTCCTCCGACGCGATTGCCGGGGTTTACAACTTGGCGGTGACGAAGCTTGCCCAATCTCACAAGGTGGCATCTAGCGCCCAAGCCGACTCGACTTCGGCCTTGGCGG
>JACMJO010000077.1 GCA_014380605.1 Fimbriimonadaceae bacterium
TCCCGGAAGCTTGGCGAGGCCTCTCCCCACTTCTTCCAAAGGATGGATTTGGAGCAAGCTCGCGCCCTGCTCAATAGCAAAGTCTGTGACCCACTTCAGCTCGTGAAGGTTGGTCATCGTGAGGGTGAAGATGAATCCAAACGGAATCCCCATCTTCCGAACGCCCTCTAGGTTTGCGCTCATCCTCTCGAAGGCGTTGGGCGAGTTTCGCATCTTGTTGTGCGACTCCGGAACCCCATCCAAACTGATGGCGAGCAAGTCTGTAACGCCATCCAGTTGAGCCAGCCTGTCCCCATTCAGAAGCATTCCGTTCGAAGTCAAATTGGTGACCATTCCCAGGGATTTGCCATGCTCCATCAGGCGACGAAGTTCGCCATAAAGGACCGGCTCGCCGCCGGAGAAAGCCAGATCGTTGTAGCCCTCAGCAAATGCCTGGGTGATCGCTTCCTCCAATAGCGGCGCGCTCAGCTCTTCCCTTTGGTCGGGCCCAGACGACGAGTAACAGTGGAGACACGTGAGATTACAGAACCGCGTTGGGTGTATCTGCAGTGCCCGGAAGACATCGCCGGTCGGGCCCATGGTTGCTTATCGCCCTCCTGGCGTTGAGAACCGAATCTCTATGAGTTCGGGATTGATGGTTCCTAAGGGGAATCCTTCCACCTTCAGCGGGAGCTTATCGATGGTCAGCAGATCCTGAATGATCTTTCCCGCCACGTTCGGTTTAGCGTGGATGATCCCATTGACGATGTCAATTGCGGGCTTTCCGTGGGTCCACCACCCGTAAAGGTTCGCTCCGCTTGACCGAGTGACGGTTAGTAATTGTTTCAAAGCTTGCTTTGAAACTTCGCTTGGCCGACCGAACATTTCCTCAGACATTTCCGAAGAACCTCGTACGGCAGCATGTGTAGCTGTAGCCATTCATTGCCTCCTTATCGCAGTTGAAACATGTTCTCCCCTGCGTGACTACATGATACAAGCGTTTACTCGTAGAATTACTGGGAAAATAGAGTGTCTTCACCCTAACTTCTGGGAGGGGTAAGGGAAAACTCAGCCATCATATCCATCTGCATGCAGCCCAATATCCAGATGTCCGAGACAGCCCAACTTTTGGCAGAACATTGGGGATTTGAACCGACTGAGGAACTCCCCGGTGGGTGGTGCTCGCATGTCTATGCCGACTCGACAAAGGTTCTCAAGTGCCCATGGCGAGGCGAGGAACAAACTTCCGGCTATCGCGCCGCAATTGCCATGGCGGGATGGGGTGGACCGGAGGTATTCGAGTCCGACGAGGCCACGGGTTCCATCTTGATGTCGAGGGTCCTTCCCGGTCGGACGCTTGCTCAAGCTGGAGTTCTAGAGGAAGAAGCAAGAGAGATTGCCGCCAGCTTAATACAGGGCCAAGCTGGACGAGTGGACCCGTCTGGATTCCCCACCCTTCGAGAATACTTCCGCCTCCAACACTCGCTTCTGGACCACTTGCTGGAGACTTCAGAAAGTAGAGTCTTCCTTCACGGCGACCTTCACCACTACAACATCCTGCAAAGCGATGGCCCAATGCCCTGGGTACTTATAGACCCCAAAGGGCTTTCGGGCGATCCGGCTTACGAACCCATCGCCTTCCTCCGAAACCTCACCGAGCGTTTCCCAACCGTGCCAGAACTCCTTCCGCTGATCAACGACCGGTTGGACTTCTTTTCGGGCCGACTGGGGTTCGATCGATGGAGGATGGCCGCTTGGGGTCTGATCGATCAGCTAGACAGCGGCGAAGACCGTAGCCTTACTCTGGTCGAGGTGTATGAAGAGATCGTAGCTATGAAGTAGTTGCGAAGATGCAAGGACTAATACACGCACGCCGATCTGTACCTTGCACCAGTCCTTAACTGTTTGAGGATTGCAGTGCTGGAACGGACGAAACAACCGTTACCGCCCTTGGCTTGCTGAACATCCGCTTCCACCAAGGCAGGCTGGACCATTCCTCAAATGCCGCCAGGCGAAGCTGAATGTGCTCAAGCGTCTTCATTTGCTCGACCAGAATCGCAACCGTCTCGCCAATGACCTGTATCTCCTCATCCAGCAAGTCAAGCTCGCTCTTAGGCTTCCCTTTCTGCTTTCTGGCCCTGATTAGACCGACCAGGGAGCGCAGATGCTTCTGAAGCTCAAGCGTTCTTGCCACGTCGGCGGCAAATGAGATGGTTTTAACAGCGGCGAGTACGTTCATTCCTGAATCCTGATCCTTAGTATTCCAGGTGGAAGGAATGAGTTCCATCCGAGCGCCATTCGGCTCAGAGGTACGCTTCGGTCTCTATGGACCAGCCTCCTCTGATTCCGGCCCCCACCAATCCAGATGAATGGAAGCAATGGGTCGATGGTTTAAAGAAGGATCGGGAGGAATCGAGGATCAGACTCGCCTACAAGGCTGAGAACTACCTGAAGCCTGAATTCGAGTGGATGCAAAAGTGCTTTGCTTTTGGCAAGGTCATGCTCTTTGACCGTCAGTTTTACAATCCCGCGAAAGGCGAATTCATTGTGGAGGAGTGGCTTGATCAGCAAGAGCGCGACTTCGGCGGCCTCGATGCACTTGCACTTTGGCAAGCCTATCCTCGAATAGGAATCGACCGTCGCAACCAGTACGATCACTATCGAGAAGTGCCGGGCGGAGTTGCTGGACTGAAGGATTTGGTAAGGCGAATCCATGCAAGAGGCGTGAAAGTGGTCCTGGCATACAATCCTTGGGACGTTGGCATGCGCCGGGAGCCGAAGGACGATGCCGAGTCTTTGGCTGACCTGGTTGGATTAGCCAGTTTCGACGGCGTCTTCCTGGACACCCTGCCCCGGGGCGCGGCTGGCCTTCGGGAAGCATTGGACAAAGCCCGACCCGGAGTCGTGATGGAGTCCGAACTCGCCCTTCCCATCGAGGCGGTATCTGACCATCACGCTTCCTGGGCGCAGTGGTTCGGCGACTCTGAAGTCCCCGGCGTTATGCGCAACAAGTGGTTCGAACAGCGACACCAAATGCATGTGATCCGGCGCTGGGACATCGACCATTCCGGCGAACTCCAAATGGCCTGGATGAACGGGTCGGGCATTTTCATTTGGCAGAACATTTTCGGTTCTTGGAACGGCTGGAACGACCGGGACAAGTCAATCCTGCGCTCCATGCTTCCCATTCAGAGAAGGTATTGGAAGCACTTCAGCCAAGGCGACTGGACTCCCCTGGTCGAGACAAGCCAAAAGGGGTTCTATGCCTCTCGATGGTTAAGTGATGGGGTCACGCTTTGGACGGTGGTCAATCGAGAACCCAAGGCTACCGAAGCCTTCATCCAATCTATCTCTAACGATGGTGCGACTCGCCTATTCGACCTAGTCAAAGGGATTGAGCTGGATCACTCGAAACTCCAAATCGGACCTCGAGGCGTCGGTGCCCTAATTGCCCTGCCCGGCCGGATGGTAGATAGCGAATTCCAGGCGTTTCTGAAGTCACAGGCTGAAGTTCTGAAGCGAGCCGCTCACGAGACGACCAAGATCGATTGCATTCCGGTCCGGATTCCTCACTGCTTATCAACCTCCCACGTCTCGTCGCAGTCAACGAAGCCGGTTTCCGCAGGAACCCACAAGGTGGTCTCCAAGTTCCGAGTCCGGGAATGTGGCGAATATGGCCACGCCATCTTTCTCTACCCAAGCTCCCCTGGCCTACACTGGCATCGCCTGATCGAGCGGCATGTTCGTACAGGCAAAGTCTTGGTGGAGACCAGCGAAGTCACCAACACCCAGTTCCAGAAGTTCCTCAAGGAATCTGGCTACAAGCCTGCCAGCCAGGAATCGTTACTTGCCCACTGGTTAGACGGAGCCCCGAAACCCGGCGACGAGGACAACCCTGTTGTCCATGTCAGCCTGGACGACGCCAGAGCCTACGCCCTGTGGGCAGGGAAGCGGCTCCCGACCGAAGACGAATGGCAACTCGCAGACATCCCGCACGGTAAGGTCTGGAACTGGACGGAAAGCGAACACGAAGATGGCCGAACAACCTTCAGCATCTTGAAAGGAGGTTGCGAATGGAAAGCCGTAGGGTCGGATTGGTACTTCGATACCGGACCGGTCGGTCGCGACTGGTCCGCCAAGTTCATCCACTTCTGGCCGGGGCTGGATCGGTGTGAAACCATCGGCTTCCGGTGCGCTGTCGATCTTGCCGACTAGAATTCAGGAGAGATATGCCGTCCGCCCACGACTTTCTTCCTGGCGTCCATCGAGCGCCAAACATCCAAACCGATCCAGGAATCTACGAGATTGAGAATCGGGCTACCGATCCGCAGGGTTTGATCGAGAAGGCGATGAGAAGCATCGCGAGCTGGAAGGACCGGATTGTAGTGGATATGGGAGCGGGAACCGGGTTTTACATTTCCCTATTCCACGAGGAGGCAGCGCATGTGTATGCGGTTGAGCCTCACGACGAGTCTCGCTTGATGGCGATGTCGAGGGTTGCCGATATAGGATTGCAGAAGGCTTCCGTTTTGACAGGTTCGGCGGCGAGAACGATCTTTCGCGATCAATCGGTAGGCATCTACCACTCCCGATTCGCCTATTTCTGGCCTCCGGATTGCGTGCCCGGAATCATGGAACTCGACCGGATCATGCATCCTGGGGGAACTGCGTTCGTCATCGACAACGACTACGAGCACGGAGAATTCGCATCGTGGCTTGCCCGGAGGGTTCGCAAGGAGCCATTGTCGCAGGACGAGAAGGAGCGATTCTGGGCTTCATTTGGGTTTCAACTCCGGCGGATCGAGAGCGAGTGGCTATTCCAGACTCGCGAGGAGTTAGAAGCGGTCGTGAGATTGGAGTTTGGTAGGAAGGTTGGCGATTCGATTCTTGAAAGGCATCGGGGACTGAGGGTCGGTTACACCTACTGCCTTTACCACCGCAGTTATTAGGTTCCTAGGGAACGTTAGCAGACGGTAAAGCGGTATCCCGCTTAAATGCTCAGCCGACGCAACTTTCTTGGCCTAGTTCCGGGCGCGGTCGTTGGAACCGCCTTTGCACCTTCGATCGCTTCCGCCTGTCAAGCAGACACAAAGCTCCATCCTGCGTACCCTGGCCAAGACCCGGAGAAGGTGAGGACGGTGGTTGGCGCCAGTCATCGGGATTTGGACAAGGTCAAGGAGATGGTGACCGCGTCGCCGGCTCTTTCAAGGGCCGCTTGGGATTGGGGATATGGCGACTGGGAGTCAGCGATCGGCGCGGCTTCCCACGTCGGCCGGCACGACATCGTGGAGTACCTGATCGCGAATGGAGCTCGGCCGGACATCTTCACGTTTGCGATGTTGGGGAACGTTGATGCGGTGAAGGCGATGGTTGCGGCGAACCCAGGAATCCAGAAGCTCTACGGCCCGCACAGCATCAATTTGATGAGACACGCCGAGGCGGGCGAAGACAGAGCCAAGGCGGTGGTGGAGTACCTCAAGTCGATTGGCGGTGCGGACATTGCACCAACGAATCTGCCGCTCACCGACGAACAAAAGGCAACTTACGTGGGCAAGTACACCTTTGGGAAAGAGGCCGGCGACGGGTTTGAAGTTGCCGTAAGCCGACAAGGAAACCTGACGTTCCAGCGGTCGACCCGGAATGCGGTCAACCTGTTTAGGGTGGAGGAGCATGGATTCCACCCTGGTGGCTGCCCTGCGGTTAGGATTCGCTTCAGGATCGAGGGCGGCAAGTCGGTCGCGGTAACCGTTCATGATCCAGCCCCAGTTGTGACTGCGCTAAGATCTTGACTTTCGTTTGAGCGTGGTTGTCCCAAAGGAGGACCAGTGTTCGGGCTTTGAGCCGTCGGTGCCTGGCTTTTGGGCCGACACACTCCATAGAACCTGATCCGTCTTGGGCGTGATTGTCAGTCGGAAGCCAAATCCCTGGCCAGCGCCGGACTCCGCTTTGCCTATCAGGACGAACGACTTGGAATCGTCCTCCCAGACTCCTTCTGCGGACACGGAGTAGGTTCCAAAGCTATCGAGGAGGAAGGCGGTGTACTTCTTTCGGATAGTGTCATAGCCCAGCAGGGCCCTTGATTCAAAGCGGAGTTCCTCACCCTTTGCGGGCGTGGTCGCAAGCTCCAGAAAGCGGCCTTGGACGACCCACTTCCCAACTGCATCCGACTTGATCTCCATGGGCTTGGAACCAGGCACCATGGCGATGGAAAGGGTGTGGTCGAATTGGCCAGCAAGGATTTCCAGGCGCTTGTGAGCCTCAGTCGGCCCCATTTGGCCGGTGAGCATCTTGTTGAGATCAGCCTTGGATTGCCCAAGGCTGAGAGTCATCAAAGCAATCGTCGTGATAAGCATTCCACGACTTTACAAGGGTTTAGCCTTCGGCCAGCAAACCTGCGATATAGTTGATCTGTCCTTCGTGGTAGGCCATGTTCCAGCTGTGGTAGCCAAGGAGATCTGCGACTCTGAAGTCGCCCGGCCAAGGCATCTCGACGGTTTCCTCAAGTTCACTCTCTTTCACGTTGCCCATAAAGGCGATCAACTGCACGGTGCCTTCGCGAGTCATCTTTTCCAGTTGTGCTGGGTCTGAAACCATCTTTCGCTCGGCTGTGTAGTTGGCAAAGTCCTCATCGGTCATAACCAACTTTCGCTCTGTGACGGCATCGGCAATTCCTTGAAACACCACGGCAACTTCCTGAAGCTGGTCGAGAGCGCTTCGGGAGGCGGCGTTGGGCGCCCAATCCTGTTTGTCGGCGGGGATGGCGTGAAAGGCTTCGAAGAATCGGTCGAGTTGGCGCTGGGTGTTATAGGCGATAAGATCGAGTGCGTTCATTGTCAGAATTATGCCCAGGTTCAGATGACCTAAACCAATCCTTAACGAACCGGTTCTCCGTTTCTAGAAATCGGAATCCGCGAGCGTATCGTCATCCCGCTCGCCTTGTGCCTCATCCCAACTGGGCAGAACTGCAGAATGAACGCCTTGCGAACTGCCGTTGTGAGGTTCGCTCCGCTTTTGTGCATGGTCGTGGACCAAAACGCACAAAGGCTTCCTTGCTTCAGCGGCAAGAGAACGCCCTGGTCAGGATCATCGTTCGAATGGCAAGCGAGACCAAAGTCGCTTTCCCAGTGAGGAACTAATCCTTGCCGAGAGCTTCCCGGCATCACAGAAAGACAACCGTTCTCAAGGGTGGCATCAGTGATCGGAATCCAAACGGTAAGGTAAGGCGACGGTTCCACAGGACCGTAGGCGTCGTCTTGGTGCCAGGAAAATGGGATCGCGCCCTCGGGATTTTTATAGACCATCTGATTGAAGTAGAGATCGGTATCCGGCCCGATGAAGGCGGTGGCAAGAGTTACGAACTCTGTCCGCTTGGCAAAATCCCGGACAAAGTCGTCTCGCTCAGCTACCTTTTGCCCAAAGTCGACTTCCCGTGTGCGGTCGTCCCGACGTGTCCTCTCCAAGAAATCCACGAGAGCCTCGTCTAGCGAATCCAGTTCGTGCAAAGAAAGAACGTCCTCAAAGACCGTAAATCCCTGATCTTGCATCTCAGAAAGATTGCGAGAGCTGATCGAGAGATTCATTCCCGAATCCTACCCACCAGCCGACGCTTAGACCGGGTACAGCGCCGCCAAGACGACTACCCAGATCAATCCTCCCGCCAGCCCGCCAACCACGTCTGAGAGCCAGTGAGCCCCCAAGTAGACGCGGCTGAGGCCGATCAGGAGTGGAACAATGAAAAACACGCCCACAATGGAATACCTCAGCGTGCCGCTGGGAACGTGTAGCCAGAAGATGAAGCCCATAAAGGCGTAAAGCGCGGCGGATCCCATCGCGTGGCCAGATGGGTAGCTAAACCCCCATCTCGGGCCTGGCAGCACTTTGACTTGATCCTGCCCGGGCCTTTCTCGATCGAACATGCTCTTCAGGAGGGTGTTGATCGGCAGGGCAATCAAGGATAGCAAAGCAAAGAACCCAGCCCGAAACTCGTTGGCGATCAGGCAAACCACAAACACTCCAACAGCAAGAAGAATTAAAGTGAGCGAATTCCCTAGCCAGGTGAATGCATGGGCGAACTTATCTGATATCGGCCTGTGAAGCCTTTGGAGCAGCAACGTCGATCTCAAATCGAAGGCGAGAGTGGCCCGACTTCTCACCAAGAAGGACACAAAAACCAGAGCGCCAGTCAGAGCAACTAAGAACCAGAATGTTCTTGGATACGATAGTCTTGTCCAAACTCCCTCCAATGATCCAGCCCATTCCATTAAGAGAATGGACGACGACTAGCTCCCAACCAGACGAAAGTGAGTGTCTGTAATTTGAATCGTCGCCTAATATCAATCCATGAACCGCTCGTGTCGTGTTTTGCTTGGTCTTGCGGGGTTTCTGCCGGCGCTAATCTTTGGCCAAGAGGCTAAGGTGATGACCTGGAACCTCGGTGGGTTTACGCCCATTCCGTCCGAAAGGATCAAGAACCTCGCCAAGGTCATCGCGAACATTCAACCCGACCTGATCGCTGTCCAAGAAGTTACGCCGAGATCAAACTTTCAAGCTCTAGTCCTGGAACTGAACCAGATGGGTTTAGCTTACAAAGCCAGACATCTCGAAATTTCAAATCACCAAGTGCTCGGGTTTATCGCTCGAGAAGGCGTTGGCATATCCAATTTAAGAGTGGTTTCTGGAAGCGATGCCGGCAACAACTTCCTCCGCAAAGCCCTGGTCGCCACTTGCAAGATAGGCCAATTCGATTTCTTCGCGATGAATCTGCATCTCAAGGCTGGCCGCGGGTCCGCGGAAAGAACTGTCCGCACCAAACAGTGCGTATCCATCAACAAATATCTGAAACGAGCCATGCGATACAAGGAGAAAGACATGCTTATTCTTGGCGACTACAACATGGTTCCCGTTCAGGATCAGGCCAATTTTGACGCCATGACCTCCACCCAGTACCCTTTGCGTTTTGTCTCGGATAGCCTGACTGGCCAAGCCTCGCATCTATCGCCGAACGGCGGCGGAAATCTTCTGGAAGGCTATGCCATCTCCAATGAGTTCACGACCGAGTACATTGCCGACTCCATCCAAATCTTCGAATCCAACAAGCTCTTCGACGACCAGAGCATCCCTTTCCACATCGACAACGTCTCCGACCACTTGCCGCTCATCGCCCGGTTCGATGCCACTCAAGACGACGACTAGTCGACTTTCAGGTACATCACCTGATACTTGGCGTTGCTAAGCTGAACCTTGAAGACGAAGGTCTTGTCGAACTTGAGAGTGACTTCGAAGCTGTCGACGCCTGATAGCCGCTCCTGATACGACTCGATCATCTGCTTTTCTTTCCCGTAAGCGTTTACAAACTGCTTTTGGAGTTCTGTCTTGGCGGAAACCATGGACGCCGCCATCCAGTTATCCACCGCCTGTAGCGCTGAGTTGCCGAAGTTCTCTAACCGAGTTCGGAACGGCCACTGGTTCATCTCATAAACCGTTTCGTGGACAAACAATCGCGTCGTGCTGTCGGTGAAGAATGACTTGGGCTCGACAATATTCCGCACCGTCCCCATCGTTCCATCGATCGACAGGTGGCTGTCCGATTCTTCGGCCAACGTCCATATCCCTCGCATCGATCGACCCAGCTGAAACCCCTTCTCAGAGGGCTTCAGGAAGAGAATCCGGTAGGCATACCGAACTCCTGCATCCTGTATTCCGGGACCATCGACAACAAGCAAGCCGCCATGAAGGAAGCGGGGCTGGGCGTCGAACTGAAGGCTCCAATCCAGCGCCGACGGAACGCTGATCGAATTGCCCGATACCGTGCTGAAGGCGCGCAAGCGTGCAACCGTCCCCATCCGAACCCCGATGGCTATCCTTCCCTGCCCGAATGCCACCGACCCTCCAACGTTCCGGTAGCTTGTATCGAAAGCTTCTTCTCCCTGGATGGCAATGGCAAATGGATTGAGAATCTTTGCGACTTCATCGGGGGTGGATTTCGATGTGGCCCCGGCCCGTACCTTGGCAATCATCAAGTCTAGACA
>JACMJO010000078.1 GCA_014380605.1 Fimbriimonadaceae bacterium
TCACGACGCTTGGCGGCGATGACACTCCGGGGACGGTGTTGCGGCTTTGCAGCAAGGCGGTCCGACCTGTGAGGCAGGACTTGCTTGAGGCAATCGGCGCTGAGTCGTTGGGTTTGAAGGTCGGGGCAGTTTGTGTCTATCACCAGATGGTCTCGACTGCAGTTAAGGCGCTGGATGGTTCGGGCATTCCGGTTGCCGCAGTCGCGGCTGGTTTTCCTCACGGACTCTCACCCCTCAAGCAAAGAATCGAAGAGATCAAGGCGTCGGTTGAAGCGGGCGCTCGGGAGATCGACATCGTCATCACCCGTGCCCATGTTCTGAACAACGAGTGGACCGCGCTCTATGATGAGGTCGCAGCATTTCGGGAGGCTTGCGGAGAGGCTCACTTGAAGTCGATTCTGGCCACTGGGGAATTGGGAACCTTGCGCAATGTTCAGAAGGCATCCGTTGTGGCGATGATGGCTGGGTCCGATTTCATCAAAACCTCGACCGGCAAAGAGTCCATCAATGCGACCATTCCCGTTGGGTTGGTGATGGTCCGGGCTATTCGCGAGTATCTGGATCGAACGGGCTACAAGGTTGGCTACAAGCCCGCCGGCGGCATTCGCACCGCGAAGCAATCACTAGACTGGCTGATCATGATGAAAGAGGAACTCGGCGATCCTTGGGTTCGGAACAACCTGTTTAGGATTGGGGCGTCTACGTTACTTGCGGATATCGAGCGGCAGTTGGAGCACTACGTGACTGGCCGCTACTCAGCCTTTAATCGCCATCCAATGGGCTGACTTTGGGAGTGCGCGAACTTGTTCGCGCTTTCACCTCAGCTCATGCCAACGCTTGGCTACGGGCATCACAAAACGCGAACAAGTTCGCGCACTCCCAAAGTATTCTAAAACCGTGCCCATCTCCGATCGCCTGCCCGCTTTAGGCCATCGCGACTTTCGCAACTTCATCCTGGGCAGTTTTGTATCAAACGTTGGCGGAAGCGTGCAGATGTGGGCGGTGGCTTGGCATGTTTACGACCTGACCAAGAATCCGTTCATGTCCGGCCTCGTCGCTGGGATTCGGGTGGTTCCGTTGTTGCTCTTCAGCCTCATCGGCGGTGTGTTTGCGGACCGGTACAACCGGCGCACGATCCTGATGATCACCCAGTCGTTCCTCGCGATCTTCGCCACCCTGATCGCGGTTACGACCTACACCGGCAACGCAACCGCCTGGTCCTTGATCGCCTTAGTGACGCTAAGCGTGATCCCGATGGCGTTCAACAACCCGGCTCGGCAAGCGATGATGCCAAGCCTTGTCCCGAAGGAGGATTTTCCGAATGCCGCGAGCGTGAACGGGGTCCAATGGCGGTTGAGCGAAGTCCTTGGCCCCGCCATCGCCGGAATCCTTATCGGTCTGCCAATGGGACCGGTCAAGGGCTTGACGATTTGCTACCTATTCAACGCCCTATCGTTCCTGGCGTTGATCTATGCGGTGTGGCTCCTGCCGAATCGGGTGGAGGCGGATAAGCCGGACAAGCTCACCGTCCCCATGATGATCGAGCTGATCCGGGAGGGATTGGTGTTCGTCTGGCGCAAGCCGATCCTCCGCCAAACCATGACCCTGGACTTCTGGGCGACCCTTCTCTCGGGAGCAGAGGCACTTTTGCCGGCGTTTGCCGATATCCTGAAACTCGGCCCGGAAGGGTATGGCCTTCTTGCATCTTCGATCGGAGTCGGAGCCATGTTGGCGGCGGGCGTCATGGCGCTACTGCCGCCCATCGTCAAGCAGGGCCAGTGGGTTCTTGCCATGGTGGCGTGCTATGGCCTGGTGACCATCGGCCTCGGCGTGAGCCCAAATCTGTGGACGGCAATGTTCTTCCTTGCCGCCACCGGAGCTGCAGACATGACGAGTACGGTTCTTCGCCAGACCATTCGCCAACTCAACACGCCGGATGCGGTTCGGGGGCGGATGTCGGCAACCTCCATGATCTTCAACATGGCAGGACCGAGGCTCGGGGATTTTGAAGCTGGCGCGGTCGCCGCGCTGATCGGGCCGCGATGGTCGGTGGTCACCGGGGGCATCGGATGCCTCGTCGTCGCTGTGTTCTATGCCATTCGAGCGAAAGAGCTGCGGGTCTACCAGCACGAAAACGCGGCACAATAGAGCCGTGAGCATCACCGAAATCTTCGATTCCATGGAATACGGCCCCGCGCCCGAAGCGGCGAATCCGGCGGTGGACTGGCTGCATGCCCACGAGCGAAGGTTCGGAATGTTCATCGGCGGCGAATGGAGCCATACCACGGAGTTTTTCGAAACTTTTAACCCGGCAACTACGAAGCCTCTGGCTCAGATTTCACAGGCTAGCCAGGATGACATAGGAAGGGCGGTTATGGCGGCTCGATCTGCCCAAACCGCTTGGTGGGAAATTGGTGGCCATGCGCGAGCAAGATACCTCTATGCCATTGCTCGCCAGATTCAAAAGCACTCACGGTTGTTTGCGGTCTTAGAGTCGATGGACAATGGAAAACCCATTCGCGAGACTCGGGATATCGACATTCCGCTAGTTGCCCGCCACTTCTACCATCATGCCGGTTGGGCACAAGTCATGGATCGGGAGATGCCAGGCTATGAGCCCATAGGAGTCTGCGGACAGATCATCCCCTGGAACTTCCCCCTCCTGATGCTTTCCTGGAAGATCGCTCCCGCCCTTGCGGCTGGAAACACGGTGATCCTTAAGCCCGCCGACTTCACTTCCCTCACCGCACTCCTATTTGCGGAGATTTGTGAAAGGATTGAGTTGCCGAAGGGGGTGGTGAATATCATCACTGGCGACGGCGAGACCGGTCGATTCATGGTCGAGCATCCCGACATCGATAAGATCGCCTTCACGGGCTCTACTGAGGTGGGCAGGATCATTCGGAAGGCGACGGCAGACACCACTAAAAAACTCTCGCTGGAACTTGGAGGCAAATCGCCGTACATCGTTTTTGAAGACGCCGATCAGGATTCGGCGATCGAGGGCCTGGTCGATGCGATCTGGTTCAACCAGGGCCAAGTTTGCTGTGCGGGATCGCGGCTACTGGTGCAAGAATCGATTGCTGAGCGATTCCTGGAGAAGCTTAGGAAGCGGATGGAAACTCTCCGAGTTGGCGATCCTTTAGATAAGGCAGTCGACATCGGGGCAATCATCGACCGGGTTCAACTAGATCGGATCTCAAGTCTGGTTGATCAGGGAGTTGCCGAAGGCGCGACCAAATATCAACCCAGCTGCACGTTCCCCAAGGATGGCTGGTTCTACCCACCGACCCTTCTCAGCAACGTCACTCCCGCCGCAACCGTGGCGCAAGTCGAAATCTTTGGCCCTGTGCTTGTCTCGATGACGTTCCGAACCCCAGCCGAAGCGATCGCGCTCGCAAACAACACGCCCTATGGCTTAGCCTCCTCGGTTTGGACTGAAAACTTATCCCTCGCCCACGACATCGCCTCCAAGATCAAAGCCGGTACGGTCTGGGTGAACTGCACCAACCAATTTGATGCGGCTTCAGGCTTTGGCGGCTACCGTGAAAGCGGCTACGGACGGGAGGGCGGAAAGGAAGGGTTGTTTGAATATGTGCATAGCCGTAGCATCGGCTTCCAGCCGATGCGTAGTTCGACCTTCCAGGTCGAAAAGACATTGCATGACCAGGATGGTCATGCGACCCATCGGCTGGAAGCCGATGCTACAGCCACGCTAGACACAACTCAAAAGCTCTACATCGGTGGCAAGCAGGTTCGGCCCGACAGCGGGTACAGCTTCACAGTTGAGGTACAGGACTTCGCGCTGGCCAATCGCAAAGATGTGCGGAATGCGATCGAGTCTTCCCTTGGAGCGCAACTTACATGGGCAAGCCAATCTGGCCATGCCCGAGCCCAGGTTCTGTACTACTTGGCAGAGAACCTGGATCAAGCCAGAGATCAGTTTCCTGTAGGCGACGACGAGTTTCAGCACTCCATCCAGGCTTTGTTCGACTTCGCCGCGATGGCAGATAAATTCGATGGGCAGGTACATGCCACACCGATGAAGGGCGTGACTTACACGCTCAACGAACCCGTGGGATGCATCGCTGGGATTCTTCCCGACGATTTCGCGTTGCTTGCGCTTTGCACGGCCATCGGTGCGACTGTATCTATGGGGAATGCGGTTACGCTCGTTGCATCTCGCCAGGCTCCCAAATCAGCCGCCACGCTATATCGAATCCTGGAGGCGTCCGATTTGCCAGGCGGTGTGGTTAACATCCTGACTGGAGAGCCAGCCGAACTCGCGTCCGTACTCGCCGACCACGAGGGCGTGGATGGCATCTGGTGCTTCCGCGAGGACTGCCATGCGGATGTTCGAGCCAAGTCGATCGGAAATCTGAAGCAGGTTTGGGCGGACACGATGCCCGATCCTCGGGATTTGCCGCTTTGGTTGCGCCACTCGACGCAAGTGAAGAACGTCTGGATTCCGATGGGGGATTAGCCAATCCTCCTCCCCCCAACCCCCTCCTCCATTTCCGAACCAGCGGGAGGCTCGCATGACCTGGCCCAAGGTAATGGAGGAGGGGGCTCATTCGTGTATAATTCTCCCCGGGCGCGGGTGTAGCTTAGTGGTAAAGTTCCAGCCTTCCAAGCTGGCCATGCGGGTTCGATTCCCGCCACCCGCTCCA
>JACMJO010000079.1 GCA_014380605.1 Fimbriimonadaceae bacterium
CCCTCATCAGGGCATGGTGGCGCTTCAATTTGACTCGGCAGAGTGAGATTAGCTGTTGCTCTTGAGCTGGCGACATTCCGGCAAGGAACTGATTCGCGCTTTCGTCCGCTATCGTTGTTTCTTCCGAATTCGAGAAGTAATCCATCTCCACTGCGGAATTGAAGATTTCATCGAGCGAGGAGTCCATAAATTTGAACTCCTTATCGATGGATTTAAGAACCATAGGCGTGGAGCCAATGAGTTGAGGCGCGAGCGATTCGAGCTCACGCGCGTCGAGCGAGGACAAATTGGAGAGGTGTTTCTCTATCGCTGCAAAGCCAATAGACTGGATGGCAACTCCGACAAGTCTAGCAATCAGCACTCCGTCGCTGATGTTGTTTCCCAGAATAATCGCGTCGCACAGATATTGAGTTCCCTGCTTGCTGCGACCTTCCGCGAAAGCCACATAGGCTCCGGTTACGGCAAGCTTGGCCAGAGCCTTCATCTGGGCATATTCTGGGAACAGGGTTTCCAGGTTAAAGTTCGGTCGAGGATCGAAAACGGGCTTCTTGTTCCCGCGATTTAATACGTCAAGGGCCTTACCTGCCCCTGCAAAAGCTTCTCGCCGGAGTTGAAGCACGCTCCAATGGCGATACTTCTTCGCCCTTTGGTATTCCTCAAGAGATGGCCGATCCATTTCCCATTCTTCTAGCAATTCTTTGGTTAGACCTTTGGGAGGCTGCACCTCAAAAGCGGCGATCGTCTCTTCGAATCGCTGCGGAGTCGCATCAAAAAGCCATGTATTGCGGGCGGCGCGTACAATATCGCAGGCCATTAGATACTCTTCATAGCCGTTGTTTCCAGTCGGTTTGGGGATGACCTGCTGGAGGAGGCTTTGAGGTTGTTGAGGTTTTAAGTTTGCGGAAACGGTACTGGCACAGTTACCCAGCAGAACTATTGAGGCGATCACTGCAATCATCTTTCTCTACCATTCTAGACGGGGATCGACGTTTAATCGTTTAGCAGAACGAAGCCCCGTTGTTGGACACCAGGCGTATGGCACCTCAGGATCAATTCACAAGTTCTCTTTCAAGAAAGCGATCGTGCGTTGCCAGGCGTCCTTTGCGGCATGCTCATTGTAAACCTCGGGGCGGTCGTCGTTGAAGAAGGCGTGTTTGGTGCCGGGATAGGTTTCGAAGTGATGCGGCTTTTCAAGCAGGGTCAACTCTTCGCTAAGCGCTCGGACCGCTTCAGGGTTGCCGTACTCATCGTGCTCGGCGAAGATGCCAAGCATCGGGCCAGACAGGCCGCGATAGGATGGTTGGACCTTGGGATGGATGCCATAGAAGTTCACACTTGCGCCGATCCGGTCATCGTTCGCGGCGCAATACACGGCCAGTTGGCCACCCATGCAGAATCCGACGACTCCTACCTTCGAGCTCTCCAATTTTGACGAATTGAGGAGATGCTGAATAGCGCTGCCGACGACCTCTGCCGTCTCCGAGATGTTCAGGGCCATCATGAGCTCTCCGGCCCGGGTGGGCTCGGTGGTTGCCTCACCAAAGTAGAGGTCTGGAGCGAGGGCAGTAATGCCTTCGGCGGCAAAGCGGTCGCACACATCCTTGATGTGATCGACGAGGCCCCACCACTCTTGGAAGACAATAACGCCAGGCCCCGGATCAGAAGCCTCCGACAAGTAGCCTTCGAACTCTCGATCCCCGCCGCTGAATTTGATGATGCTTCCCATTTGGTTTGATTTCCTCTTCTAGAAAGAGATAAGCAAGTCTTGCCTTGCCAGTTCCCTTCCGAGGAAGTCCTGAGGGGGCGCGGCGAAGGTTTCTACTCGCTTTCCGGTGACGGGATGGTCGAAGGCCAAGTAGGCAGCGTGGAGTTGGAGGGAGCCCGTTTGGTATGCCTTCGGA
>JACMJO010000080.1 GCA_014380605.1 Fimbriimonadaceae bacterium
ATGGAATTGGGACCTCCAGCACGCTATCTGCCAAGGTCGGGACAATCCCCGAAAGCCGATCACCGAACTCCTCGCTTCATCCGATGTCTCACGAATCGATATGGTGGTTCGCTGGGGCGGCATGAGGCGCCTTAGCGGGTTTTTGCCGGTCCAAGCGGTGTATGCGGACTTTTACGTGATTGATGAGTTGTGGCCGGACTATGAAATCAGCCAGTTCAACGCCGCGTTGGATTGGTATCAGAAGCAGGATGTGACGCTGGGAGGATGAGAGACTAGAGTCCAGAGTCCGGAGTTTCGAGTTTCGAGTTCCGAGTTCCGAGTTCCGAGTTCCATGAAAGATTTTTACTGTCAACTGTCAACTGTCAACTGTCAACTCTCAACTCTCAACTCTCAACCTCAAACTCCTCTAACAAACTCAAACGTCAAATCCCCAAAACCGGGCAGGCCTTCGTGTCCGTGGTCGGGATAGATGACGATCTCTTTCTTGCTCGTGATCTTGTTATAGGCGGCAAACTGGGATGAAGCTGGACAGAGCATGTCCATGAGCCCGCAAGCCATCAACACATCCGCATTGACTCTTGGCATCAGGTTTTGGATGTCGATGTAGCCCATCTTGGTGAAGAACCAGTCCTCGCGTTCGTGTCGAGGGTCGAACATGCGGAACCAGTCTCGGATCGCCTGGTAGGCGCCCGTTCCCGAGTCCATCTCCCAAACCCGTTTAAAATCGCATAGGAACGGATACATCGGAGCGCACTTCTTGATCCGGGGTTCTAGGGCCGCACAAGCAAGCGCCAACGCTCCGCCCTGCGAACCGCCGATCGACACGAGGCGATCGGGGTCAACCTCTGGCATCGCTGTCAAGATTCGAGCGAGTTGGGCCGTGTCCAAAAGCATCTGCCGATACAGAAGCTTGTCGGGATCGGGATCATCTACGCCACGAATAATGTGGCCATAAAAGGTTGTTCCCCCATAGCCACCGAGTTCTTGAGAGGGCCCGCCCTGACCCCGACAGTCCAGCGCCATGACGCTAAATCCTTCGGAAACGAGCGCCAACTTGTCGTTCCAGTCTCCACTATGCCAAGAGTAGCCGTGGAACATCAACGCCCCGGGGCCCTTCTTGTCGATCCTTGGTCTTAGGTATTTGGCATGGACCCGTGAGCCACCGACGCCCGTGAACCACAGGTCGAAACAATCGGCAATTGAACAAGCAAAAGCGGCAGGAATCAATTCGACGTCGTCGGGTTGAGCTGCCAAGTCGGCCAACGCTCGAGCCCAATACTCATCGAAGTCGTCGGGCCTAGGGTTGCGGCCCTGGTAGGTTCTGAGTTGGTCTAGGGGAAGGTCGACGACAGTCATGTGATGCCGAGTTTAGCCGCTCAAACTAGCGTGCTTGCTTGACCTGAGGTTATACGATTCAAAAGGTGATTTGATGTCAAACTATTCTCCGACCTATGCTCGAACTCAAACACTACATCGGCGGCGAATTCCAATCTGGAGGAACCGGCTATGTCGACTCCATCAATCCCACTAATCCATCGGAAACTCTTGGACGGGCCCCACAAGCTGATGAAGAGCAGATAGCCCAGGCCGTTGACAACGCCACCTCGGCTCAGGAAGCTTGGAAAAGGCAAACCGGCCCAGCGCGATCTGCTCTTCTGACCACCTGGGCAGAAAAAATTGCCACTCGCCAGGAGGAGATGGCCCAGGCGGTCGCTGCCGAAGTTGGCAAGCCGATCAGCGAAGCTCGGGGCGAGGTTCAGAGATGCGTCGCCATTCTGCGCTACTACGCGGGCGAGTCGATCCGAGCGTCGGGCTCAGTGATTCCAAGTCTGACCCCTGGGGCACTTCAGTACTCCCTCCAAGAGCCTCTGGGCGTGGTCGGCCTTATCACACCGTGGAACTTCCCCCTGGCTATTCCGCTTTGGAAGGCGGCTCCTGCGCTTGCAGTTGGCAATGCGGTTATCCTGAAGCCTTCCGAGCACAGTCCGTGGTGCGCCCAAATCTTGGCCGAGACCGCCAAGGAAGCGGGCGTTCAAAGTCAGTTCCAAGTCGTGCAAGGCGCGGGTCAGGCAGGCAAGGCGCTTATCAAGCATGAAGATGTGAAGGCGATTAGCTTTACCGGCTCTGACCGGACCGGGGCCATCATTTCTGTCGCTTGCGCCCAGCGCGGCAAGAAACTCCAAACCGAGATGGGAGGCAAGAACGTCGCCATTGTTCTGCGGGACGCCGACCTTGTCCAGGCCGCGAACCTTGTTGCAGGTGGCGCGATGCGGTTTGCCGGGCAGAAGTGCACCGCTACGAGTCGAGTAGTAGTGGATACTGCTATTAGTGGCCAATTCATTGACGAACTTAAGAAGGCGATCGAGGCTCTTCCTGTTGGCTCTCCTCTTGAAGTAAGCACCGCGATCGGTCCTGTGATCTCGGGCGAATCCCAGTCTCGAATTCTTGGCTCTTTGAACGGAGGCGACAGAATCTACGTCGGCACTCAGCCTTCGGAAGGCTTCTTCGTCCCCCCGACGGTGGTTGGCGGAATCGACGAGAACCATGAGCTTTCCCAAAACGAGCTGTTCGGTCCGGTGCTC
>JACMJO010000081.1 GCA_014380605.1 Fimbriimonadaceae bacterium
GATCCTCAGAACGGGATATCCGAGTCAGCATCCCCGCTCACCTTCGGCTTCTCGACGTCCTCCTTCTGCTTGTCCTCCTTCGGCTTGTCAACGCCGAGGAACTCGGCGGCGTCGACTTCCGGCCGGTCCGGCGCAGTGCTTGGCGGTCTGCCGCAGGACCTGAAATTTAAGGGCGAGCGGTCCTACGTGCGCGTCGGTGATCGGAACATGATCCGCGAGTTTGTGACCATCCATCGGGCGACGGGCGAAGGGCAATCGACCAGCGTTGGAAATAATTGCTACCTCATGGCGTTCGTCCACCTTGGGCATAACGTTGTCGTTCATGACAGCGTGACCATGGCGAACGGAGTTGGCGTTTCGGGGCACTGCACGATCGAGGATCTTGCGACCCTGGGCGGAATGGTGGGCCTTCATCAATGGGTCCATGTTGGGAAGGTCGCGATGATCGGTGGCATGTCCGGGATAAGTCGGGATGTTCCTCCATTTATGATCGTTGAAGGACGCGAAGCCGAAGTTCGGGACATCAATGCGGTTGGCCTTCGTCGGTATGGGATCACCGCTGACGGTCGGATGTCGCTTCACAAGGCTTGTAAGCTCTTGTATAAGTCTCAATTGGGTTTGACCAACGCGATAGAAACGGTGCGTCGCGAAATTCAGATAAGCGACGAGGTTCAGTACCTGATCGACTTTGAGCTCCGTCGGTTCAAGGGCAAGAATGGTCGCGGCGACCAGCCGTAAGGGGAAGGAGTAACGAGTAAAGAGTAAGGAAGGATTGCATTGAGCCCGCCTTACCCCTTTCTCCTTACACCTTACAGACCCGATGCGCATCTTCCTCTCCGCCGGCGAAGCGTCGGGCGACGCTTATGGCGCGGCGTTGGTAAGGGAGATCAAGGGAGGGGGCGTACACCCAAACCGCCCTGATCTTCAGGATGCGGTACTGGCCCTAATGAGAAAAGAACTCGCACAGCTATCCGAGTTCAATTGGGAAGCTGACTTTAGCGACACATGGGATGTCGACGATCTTGAAGGCGTTGAGTTTTTGTACAGTCTTAGAGACGAGTTCGGTATTGCTGTGGCCGAGCAAGACGTGATCTCCTGGAAAACGAACTTAAACGTCCTGGATCTCGTTTGCAATCGACTCTTCAAATCTGAATCAGTTTCAGATCTGTGCTTCGAAGGCATTGGCGGCCCGAGACTAAGAACCGAAGGAGTGAAGCTCTACGCCGATTCTTCGCATTGGGGCGCCATCAGTATCGCCCAGGCCGCGAAGGTTTTCTTCCGAATCCTTTGGACGATGCATGGCCTCAAGCACAACCTGAGGCGCGGAATTCCTGGCCTGCTCATCGTCATCGACTTTGGCTTTGCCAACATCCGCCTCGCCAAGTACGCCCGAAAGCATGGTTGGAAGGTCTTGTACTTCGTACCGCCGGGATCGTGGCGTCGCGATCGGCAGGGCACGGATATTCCGATCATCTCCGACGAGATTGTCACTCCTTTTGAGTGGTCGGCAGAAATCCTGAACCGCATGGGCGGCAAAGCTCACTGGTTTGGCCATCCCATCAAGCAACTCATTCGAGAGGAAGCCTCCCTCCGCGAGGAACGAGTGGGGGGAGGCACAATCGCCGTCCTTCCCGGTAGCCGTAAACATGAATTGGAAATGAATCTGCCGTTGATCGCGAAGGCCGTTGGCGAAAAAGCGGTTCAGGGTGGCCTCACCGAGACTCTGGAGTTCGCCTTGGCTCCCGGCATAAACCTGGAAAAGTTCAAAGAAGAATGGAATCGACTCGCCCCTGGACGGCAAGACCTGTACACCGTGGGCGACACCTATGTCGTTCTCCGTCGTGCTCGAATGGGAATCATTTGTTCAGGCACGGCAACCTTGGAGGCGGCGCTATGCGGCTGCCCAATGGTCGTGGTCTACCAGCTATCCAAGGCGATGATTCGAGAAGCCAAGCTGATCCGCATGAAGCGCCCCAAGTTCATTTCGCTTCCCAACATTATCATGGATCGCGAAATCGTTCCGGAGCTTGCTGACGAGAGGCAAGTCGAACCGGCCGACCTCCGCGCGTGGATAGATCGCCTCTTAATCGAGGAAGATGTTCGATGTCGCCAACTGGAGGATTTTCGTGAGCTGGATCGCCTCTTGGGCGCTGACCACGCAATCACCAAAACCGCTGAGCTCGCGATTAAGATGATCTCGTAGGCGCAATTCCAGGCCGAGCATCGCGTACATAATATCGTTATGTCAGCCGCCGCGTCCGCGCCCCCTCAAGTCCGCTGGAACCTATCCGCTTTGTTCTCCGGAATCGATGACCCAAAGATCGACGCCAGTTGGGCGGAGGCCGGCACAGCTGCCGATGCTTTTGCAACCAAGTACCGAGGCAAAATCGACTCTTCAGAACTTAGCGCCGATCTCTTAGCGAATGCTCTGGCCGAATACGAGAAGCTGGCCAACGACGCTGGGAAACCCATCAGTTTTGCCCACCTTCTGTTCGCTGCCGATACCGGTAACCCCGCTCTTGGTGGGTTCATGCAGAAGCAGATGGAGAAAGGAACGGAACTGAACGTCAAGCTCATGTTCTTCGATCTGGAACTCATGTCGGTAGCCGAAGAAGTGATTGCCAAGATCATCGACGACCCCAAACTCGCAAACTTTCGACACTACATCGAAGTCGCCAGAAGCTTCCGAGACCACCGGTTGACGGAGCCCGAAGAGATCATCCTGGAGGAGACTGCGAACACTGGCAATCGAGCATGGGAACGCCTGTTTGAGGAGGTCACGTCCAATCACGTGTACAAACTTGTTCGACCAGGAAGCCAAGAGTCTGAAGACGTCTCCCAAGAGGAACTGCTAAACCTCCTCAGAGTGCCCGAGCGGGACACCCGGCAAGCCGCCGCCGATGCCTTCACCGCTGGCCTCAAGGAGATGGAGCGGGTTCTCGTCTTCACCTACAACAACCTGATCCAGGACAAAGCGGTTGGCGATCGTCTCCGCACCCACCCGTACCCGGAGCACAGCCGACACTTGGCCAATGAACTGGACAAAGAGACGGTCGATCTTGTGATCTCGATGAGCCGGGAGAACTATGGATTGGTCGAGCGGTTCTACAACGTTAAGCGACAGATTCTAGGTTTGCCCGAACTCACTCACATCGATCGTTACGCCCCCCTTTTCGATACCGAAGAGCCGGTGGAATGGGAAGAGGCAAAGCGAATAGTTCTCGAGGCGTTTGGGCAGTTCAGCGAAGAGATGGAAGCCAGGGCCCGCGAGTTCTTCGACAAGGAATGGATCGATGCCGAGCCCCGGAAGGGCAAGCGAGGCGGAGCATTCTGCGCCTACAACACCCCCGACACCCATCCCGTCATGCTCCAGAGCTACATGAACTTGGCGGACGATGTGATGACCCTTGCGCACGAGCTGGGCCATGGCGTCCACGCATCGCTGAGTAGGTCGCAAACCTACTTCAATTTCCACGGCACCCTGCCCCTGGCTGAGTTAGCCTCTACTTTTGGCGAGATGTTGGTTTTTGAAAAATTAGTAGCATCGGCAACTCCTAAAGACAAACTCGCGCTCTACGCAGGAAAGATCGAAGGCATCTTCGCAACCGTGTTTAGACAAGCGGCGATGTTCTCATTCGAACAGAAGTGCCATGAGACGAGAAAGGAAGAGGGCGAGTTAACCTCTGAACAGTTCGGGGATCTTTGGCATACCGAGATTCAGGCCATGTTTGGCAACGCAGTGAAACTTGGGGACCAGCATCGGTCCTGGTGGAGTTATGTGGGCCATTTTGTTTCCGTGCCGTTTTATGTCTATGCCTACTCTTTTGGCGAGTTGCTTGTTCTCTCGCTTTATCAGAGAGCCAAAGTGGAGGGGCCAAGCTTCTCGCAGAAGTACATCGCGCTTCTGCGGCTTGGCGGTTCTCGCTCTCCGCAACAGCTCATGTCTATGGTTGGCGTCGATCTGAAGTCAGTTGAATTCTGGCAGGGTGGCTTCGATGCCCTCGACAAACTCGTCGGCGAGTTTGAGAGACTTTGGAGCGAGCATCAGGGCTGAATTTCGGCTTTCTCAGCCTCCCCTAAGAAGGAGGCTGCCACGGCTCGGGATGTCAAAGCTCTGCATTCCTCCATCCCAAAGCCAAATGTCTCACAAGCCCTCAGGAACTCATCGGTCAAGGTAGTTCCAAACATAGGAGGGTCATCGGAGTTGAGAGTGACGCAGAGCCCCTCATCCATCAACTTCTTGAGGGGATGCTGTTCCCAAGATGGGAATACTCCCAGGCAGACATTGCTTGAGGGACAGACCTCGAGAGGTGTTTGCAACTCTCGAAGCTTGGCAACCAGCTCCGAGTCGTCCAAACACCTAACGCCATGCCCAATTCGGGTGGCCTGTGCATAGTTGAGGCTATCCCAGATCACCTCCGACCCACAGGTCTCTCCCGCATGGGCCACGATCGGCACCCCGCTGTCCAGAGCAAGCTGAAAGGCCGAGGCGTATTCGGTGGTGCCCCTGTGTTCCTCCCCTGCGATGCCCAGAGCACACACTCCGTACCGGTGGTTGGCCACCGTCCATTCCGCAACCTGATGGGCTCTCTCCGGGGTCATACCGCGAACGATGTCCAGAATCAGCGACATAGAGATACCAAGTTCCTCTTTGCCATATCGAATCGCGTTCCGCAACGCTTTCATCTGATACTCAAAAGGAATTCCGACGTGTTGTTCGATGGTGGCCGCCGTGTAAGTAACTTCGCTGTGTCGAATGTTTTGCTCAGCCTGGCCCTCAAGGAACTCCCTCGCCACTAACTCGAGGTCTTCAGGGGTTCGCAAGCACTTGGAAATGGCGACGTAGACTTCGACGAAGTGGGGAAAGTCTCGGAAGCGATA
This sequence comes from Fimbriimonadaceae bacterium, assembly GCA_014380605.1. Classification (GTDB taxonomy): domain Bacteria; phylum Armatimonadota; class Fimbriimonadia; order Fimbriimonadales; family Fimbriimonadaceae; genus 55-13. The sequence goes on from JACMJO010000081.1 coordinate 4,882, forward strand.
CCACTCGCGCAATCCGGCAATGTCATCCGCGGGTAACGGGATAGCGTGCCGCTTCGCCAGTTTGAGCAGTGTCTCGGGACGAATCGAGCCTTCCAGGTGGACGTGCAGCTCGACCTTGGGCATTCTTAAGAGCTCGTCGCGGGTAACCATCGAATCTTAACCTTACCGGACGCTGACATCGTGCATTGTCGCCAAGTAATCTTAGGAGGTAAGTCAATAGGATTGGAGGAGAAAGATGAATAGAAACGCAACTGCGGTATGGACGGGTGGATTGAAGGACGGGGCCGGAACGGTATCCAGCCAAAGCGGAGCCCTGAACAACACGAAGTACGACTTCCGCATGAGGTTCGAGGAAGCACCCGGAACGAACCCCGAAGAGCTGATCGCCGCCGCCCACGCCGCCTGTTTTTCAATGGCCTTAAGCGGACAGCTTGGCGAGCGAGGAGTAACCGGCGCGACGATCCAAACCAAAGCGACGGTCACGATGGAGAATCTAGCCCTGACCAAGTCGCACCTTGACCTCGTCGTGAAAGCCGCCGGAGCTGATTCAGCGGCGGTAGAGGAAGCTTGGAACGCCGCCAAGGTTGGTTGTCCGATCTCAAAGGCGCTCAATGTCGAGATCACTCTCGACGCGAAGCTGGAGAGTTAGTTTTTTGCACCGGGAGCGGGAAATCGCTCCCGGGATGACTAAGCCCCAGGAACGTACTTTGCCAAAGCGAAGTTATAATGAATGAACATGCTTCGTCGGTTTGTGGAGTCCAACCCATTTA
>JACMJO010000007.1 GCA_014380605.1 Fimbriimonadaceae bacterium
CCGAACCTTGGTGCGCGGGTTCTCGGCGTCGATTTCGCGATCAGCGATCCGGTTCCAAGCCATCGCCGCGCTCCGACAGCTCACCATTGCGATCACGATCCAGAAAAACTTGAAGAATCCGGGCCAAGCGGTGCCAAAAGCCGAAAGCGATCCCCACATCATCCCGACCATCGCGAAGGGAAGGGCAAAGATCGAATGCTCGAACTTGATCATCTCCAGGTAGACCCGGAATGCAGACCAGCCCCGTGCCGCGGTAGCCATTGCGAGAAGTTTACTTCCTGCCGTTTCGCGCCCTGCCTCGTATCGCCTAGAATGAAGCCCGCTGATGCCGAAAGTATCCATCATCGTTCCGAGCTATAACCACGGCGTCTTTTTGCCCCAATGCATCGAGAGCGTTTTGTCCCAAACTCTTGAGGACTGGGAGTTTGTGATCGTGGACGATGGGAGCCATGACGACAGCCCCGCGGTGATCGAGCGTTACAAGGACCCAAGGATCATCGTCCAACGCAACGAAAGGAATCTTGGCACCTATGGCACCCAGAATCGATGCCTTGAAGTGGCGACCGGAGACTTTGTCGCCGTCCTAAACTCGGACGACTATTGGAAACCCAAGAAGTTGGAAATGCAGTTGGCCATCCTGGACATTCATCCCGACTGTTCCTTCAGCTACACTTTCGGCGCCCTGGCCGATGATTCAGGCGTGGAAAAGAGCGGAACCGACCACCATGGCGATCTCCCCCGAGACCCGATCCAGTCTTTAGCTCCTTGGCTTGTCCTGGAAAACCGCGTTCTCGCTTCCTCCGTGATCTTCCGCAGGGGCGCTATCCGATTCGACCCCAAACTCCGCTATTCAGGAGACTGGGTCGCCCTTCTGCAACTCATCCAGAAAGGTCCAGCTGCCTACATCGAGGAGCCCTTAACTATCTGGCGTCAGCATGGAGCGAACTCGTACAAGGAGCGGGTGAAGCATTTCGGAGAAGAGATCAGAATTCGGCATGCCATCTTGGCGAACAGGGATCGATGGAAACTTCCGGGCACGGATTTGGCCAAGCTAACGGAGAAACTCGCCCTATGCGCGATCTCTCTCAGCAGCGTCTATGTCAACTGCGGCGATCGCAATCGGGCTCGAGATGCGCTACGGGTTGCCCTTGCCATCGATCCTCATAACGCCCAGGCAAAGAAGCGAATCAAAATGCTCTGGCTCCCTTTGGGCGCCCAAAGGGCTAGGATCAGCCCAGGAATCGACCCTAAGCCCTTCGAAGAGGCTTACCGGGCCATGCCGCCCGTGGAAGAGGTGAATCTTGACAATGACTAAGTACGACAAGGAGTTTTACGACGTCTCATCTGTTTCGTCCAAGAAGGCGGCCGAGATCATTCTGCCGATCGTTCTGGAACTGATCAAGTGCGAAAGGGCCATCGACATCGGGTGCGGCAACGGTCCGTGGTCGAGCGTCCTCCTTGATCTCGAGGTGGGCCACGTTATCGGCGTCGATGGCGACTATGTCGATCAAAAGTGGCTGATGATCCCAAGCGCCAGCTTTGTTGCCCAAGACCTGACGGCTCCGATTAAGATCGAGGAGAGATTCGACCTCGCAATGTGCATCGAAGTTGCCGAGCATCTCCCAGAATCGCGTGCCGAGGGCTTGGTAGACGACTTAACTCGCCTCGCTCCCGTGGTGTTATTCTCCGCCGCCATTCCCGGACAAGGCGGAACGGGACATATCAACGAGCAACCGCAGACTTACTGGACAGAGAAGTTCGCGAAACGAGGTTACATCGCCTTGGATGTTATTCGGAGACGAACTTGGGATGATTCCCGGGTTCCCGGTATCTATCCTCAGAATATGTTCTTAATGGCTAGTCGAGAAGCAATCGATCCCAATCCCAGTCTGCAAGTGGCCGAGGCGACCAATTGCCCCTCGATGGCCTCCGCCATCCATCCTTACACCTACGAAACGGCTTGGCGACCCTGGCTGCCGGGAATCGTCCCGATTCGACAACTTCTAAAGCTGGTGCCCAAGACCGCCTTCGGCGCAATCACCCGTCGGCTAAGGCGCAAGTAGGGAAGTCGTCACTTCATCCGAACGGCCCGGATATAGCCTATCTTCCAATCGCCGTCGCTCTGCACGAAGGACGCGAAGCCGTTCCGGTGCAGGATATCTAGCAACTCGGAAAGTTCGCCTCCGACCGTATGCCATTCGAGAATCATGTAGTCGACCCGTCTCAGAAGTTCAGAGGAATCCAAGTCCCTGAGAATCGGAAACTCCGCCCCCTCGCAATCCATCTTCACCACAACTGGCCCTTGGCTTGATTCAAGAAGTGGCCCCAAGGCTGTAGTTGCCCGTACGACTTCGACCTTCACCAACTGCTCCTTGGTGGACTTGGCGGAGTAGTAAAGCCCAAGCCCGCCTTTGTTATCAGGGTCGTACGCGAGGCTTAACTCTTCATCCTTGTCTCCCAAGCCCTTGCAGTGCCGTGTGATCCTGTCCGCGACCTTTGGGTTAAGTTGGAAATTCGCCTCCGCAAGCTCGAAGGTAGGCGGAAAAATCTCAAAGGCATGCACCGGGCAGTCGTACTTATTGGCGAAGTAGAGTGAAGCCGCGCCGAAATTCATGCCGATGTCGAGAACTAAGCCCGGCGGTTCCAGTAAAGACATTTCGTAGATCCCCTGGGAGAAGATCTCAGCGACCACCGAAATGTCGATCGATGTGGTCGTGGCTATCCGAAGGCCGCAGACGTCGATGAACCATTTCTTATCGCGATACTCGAAGTTGCCATTCAAATTCTCCTGAATCACCCGCACGGAAAACAGGTCGGCAAGCAAAGCTAATGCTTCCGGCTCTAGGGTGGGGATAAACGCCTTGGCCTCCGGCACGTAGATGCCCTTCGACAGGTCGCGAGTGTGGCCCCGGTTAAAGCTCAGCGGATACGGGTGGACACGGGTGGCGGTCTTGAGACTTCTGAATAACGCCAAATTCTTGAGGAGTCGCTTAGGCCGAAGTAGCGGGTTTTTCATCGACTGGCTCAGGTGCAGAGGCACAATGTTACACCACAACATGTTCGGACGAACGAGTGGCACAAATCATGAGAATCTCAATCCATTGACGCATAATCGGTGGCAATAACACATGGCTCCAATCAAAGGCACTTGCCCAATCTGCGAAATGGAAACAGACCACACGTCTTACCAATTCGCGGAGAGGATGTTTGGCTTGGGTGGAGTCCTTGATTACCTGCAATGCCACGAGTGCGGCGCCATGCGCATTTGCGATCCGCCCAGCAGTATGGCGGATTGCTATCCCGACGATTACTATGCGAACGCCGACCCCTATACATTGAACTATGAGAAGGGTCTAAAGTGGCGACTTCTGCGGGCTCGAGATCGCTACGAGTGGACTGGCGTTGGTGGCGTTGGGAAGTTGTTTTCGAAGCTCAAGGCCAATCCTCGCCCAAGGTCTCTGTGGCCCGCAAAGCTCCGTAAGACAGATCGTATCCTAGATGTGGGATGCGGTTCCGGATACCACCTTCGCCATTTGCATTCCCTCGGATTCTCTAATTTAATGGGAATCGACTTGTTCATTGGAGAAGAGGTTTCGCTCCGTGGCTTGCAACTGAAACGACAGGACATTTATGCGGTTCAGGGGCAGTTCGATGTGGTGATGCTTAACCACTCTTTGGAGCACATGCTTGAGCATGGTGAAGTGTTGCGCGAGTGCTACCGCCTTCTCAGCCCAACCGGAAGGGTGCTTGTGCGAATCCCCACAATCGAGTGTGAAGCCTGGGAGGAGTACGGGAAGGATTGGTTCCAGATAGATGCGCCCCGCCACTTCCTGCTTCACTCCCGCAAGAGCATCAGCAGAATTGCTGAGAAGGCCGGCTTTCAAGTCTTGGCAATGGTCGATGATTCCACGGAGGATCAATTCATCTTTAGCGAAATCTATCGAGAGGGCCTGCCGATGGTCTCACGGAATCCCGAGACCGAGGCAAAGATATCCGAGCTCCGCTCAAAGATGCCAATCGAAGAGTACAAACAAAGGGCGGCGCGACTAAATGAGGAAGGACGGGGCGATCAGATTTGCGTGGTGCTTTCCAAGGCCGTCTAGATCAATTCTCTCGTCTCATAGGTTAGGTGGGTGAATGAGCGTTCTGGAAGGGCTAAGGCGGGTCAAAACGAAAGCCTTGTTAAGGCACCGCTATGGGCCAGAGTTTGGGTTGCATTTCTGGAACGCCGGAATAAAGCCGCCTACCGATGCATCGCTTTCCCCCGAAGGAGAACTGTGCCTCCCCGGTCTCGGATTCAAGTCCAAAATCCTAGACACCGCCTCCACTCTTGCCCTCTCTGCTCACGAGGCGCTTTTCCAACTCAAAGCCTATGCATCTGCCGAATTGGCCTATCGGGACGACCACATCTCCATCGCGGTTCAGGGCGTTCAACTCCATGGATATTCGCACTCCGACATTGTCACGGCTAAGGAGATCTTCGTCGACGAACTCTACTCTTTTCATCTCGACTCCGAGCTTGTAGTCATCGACATCGGGATGAATGTCGGCTTGGCTTCTCTTTACTTTGCTAAGCGACACCGATGCGTGGTCCACGGATATGAGCTGTTCCCCAGCACCGCCAATGTTGCGTCTCGAAACATCGACCTTAACCCTGATCTCGCCCCGAACATCACCGTTAATGCCTTTGGTATTTTTGATCGGGATTCTGAGTTCGAGCTCATCAGTCGGCCGGAAGCACGGAATGCAGGAAGCCTCATTTGGAAACGAGAAGAGCTTCCCGGGATTGCTGAAAAGGTGGAAACCCGAGAAGCGACTAGCGCCCTAAAGCCGATCCTGGATCAGTATCCAGATAGAAAGGCAGTTCTAAAGTTAGATGCTGAGGGTGCGGAATACGAGATTTTGCAAAACCTCTTCGAGAGCGGTACATTGCAAAGATTCGATCTCATCATGATGGAATGGCATGAGCGCCCGAGCCACCCGATCGAGACCGTCTTGACTCAACTCGCAAGCGCGGGCTTTGTCTACACAAGCCGACGGGAGCCAGCCTCGATGGTCGGCTTCATCAATGCTTGGAAATCTTCAAATATCTCCTCTTAAACAAGCGCGACAACGTGCCGAATCCTTGTGAGGAGAGGCCCAACCGCGGAGAGGATTTTGCTGCCCGCGCCCACAATGCGAGCTTCGAGGGCAAGGACCCTTCGGAATGCGGCAACTCTTCCAGCACAGACTTGGACCACGCCCTTCTCGCCTCAACGCGATCAAGTTCGCGCATCTGGTCCGTGTAGTGCTTCGCATAAAGTTGCCGCAGTTCATCGTCCGTAGAAGCGGTCACTTCCGCAATCGTCTTACTGTTCGAGTGAAACCGGAATGCCGAGAGCGGATACTGGACAACATCGAGCTTCACCCCCGCCGCCAGCAGCCTCAGCCAGTACTCATAATCCATGTTGAACTTCCTAGCCTCATCCAAAGGGCCAAACTCCTCGACTACCGATCGCCTCCAAAAAGTGGAAGGCTGGGCGATGCAACAAAACTTGTACATGCGCCGAAAATCGATCTCGAGAGGAAGCTCGCTCAGGAAGCTATCTTCGGCCCCATAGAAGATGCAGGGACCAGTGACCCACCGACTGGAAGGGTTTCGCTTGAAAAAATCTGCAATGTAATGCAAGGCGCCGGGCAAATAGACGTCATCGGAGTTGAGGTAGGCCACGATTTCGCCCGTAGCCCTTTCCAAGCCCTTGTTAATCGCATGAGTCTGCCCTCGATCCTTCTCGATTTCAAAGTAGGCAAGTTTGGAAGCATAGGACTGGATGATCTCCGGACTCCGATCCGTGCTTCCCCCATCAAAGATCATGTATTCCAAGTTCGGATACCGCTGATTGAGGACCGAAAGGATCGTTTCCTCAAGGAATTCGCCTTGGTTGTAGGACGGCGTGATGATTGTAATTTTGGGAAGCCCCTGGCCCGGAGAATGGCTCATGGGGTCTTCTGCAAGTCCGTCCCCTGGCGCTGAACCTGGTTGGCGGGTTCGCTGATGGGCGCCGCCTCCACATAGGACCAGTGCGTTCGCTTGGTGATGCTCTTCAGATAGTAGCTTTCCTCTTCGGTGAGCTCGCCTACCTGGTGCCATGGCAAGTGCTTGGCAACATAGGGGTAGTCGCTCCGATGCGCCGCGAAGAAATCGACTTCCTCTCGCTCCGCATCGTAGAGCGCCATCGTCGTGTCTACCATCGCCTCAAAAAACCCTTCGCTAACCCGATCAGCCCAGAATTTGGATTCCCACTCCCGGGCGGATTTCGCGATTTCGGTGTCCGGCAAATCCTGAATTTCTAAACCCAAGCCCACCTTCCTCAGGTTAGGGCAAGATTGCAGCTGGCGCAGGAGTCGTTCTGGGGCATCAGATGGAATGCCGCCTAAGTCCAAATCCGGGTCGGAGACCATATAGTATTTGCCCAGTTGGTAAGCCACACCCGACTTCCAGGGAGCAAGGTGACCCAGATTGTGCTTCAAGCGAATAACCTTGTACGGACAGTTCGCATACCACTCCAAAAGCGGAGGATAGGTCGATTTGTTGTCCAGTAGGATCGGCTCCACGTTCCAGGTCTCGAGAACTTCGCACATCGCCTTGGGCCAGGTCAAGCGATTGTAATTGATCACCAGGGCGGGAATACGTTCCTGCGTTTGGGCTCGACGGCGTCGGCTAAGACGTCGGAGCAAACGCATCCTGGCGTAGTAATAGTTCGTCCAAAACCTCTCTCCAATCTGCTGGGGAAGAGAGGTTTTGGCATCGGATTCCTTTGTTGGATCGATCAATCTCTGTTAGACGCTGGCAAACGCTTTATGGTGCTCATAATGCTCGCTGGCGGCTTGGGTGAGGGTGGTGAAGTGGGCGCCCTTCTCCCGGAAATACCGAATCGTCTTGCCCAAGTCCTCCACCGAATCATGGTAGTCCCGCAACCCTAAGCAGATGACTTCCCGATCCATGTTCGCCTCAAATAGAGCTGTCAAGTTTTCAAAACCCGCATCCAGATAGCCCATCTGCCCGTTATGGGTGGCGACCGGAACGTGCAGCACCTTGTTGTTGCCTTCCTTTTTCAGGTCCTCGCCGCTGCTGTGATA
>JACMJO010000082.1 GCA_014380605.1 Fimbriimonadaceae bacterium
CGAAGCCGCGGGATGGGATGCGAGCGCACAAGCCTGGATCGATACCGTCCAAAACGACTCAAATCGAAAATTCGTGTTGGACGAGCCGATGCTTGCCGAGTGCGGACAAGTCTCCAGAAAACAGGTTCTCGATGTGGGTTGCGGGGAAGGGCGATTCTGCCGAATGCTGACAGAGCGCGGGGCCACGACAACCGGCATCGACATCACGGTCGGGCTCATCGAAGAGGCACGCAAGCGCCACCCGGAAGGCAGTTATGACGTGGGCAACGCCGAAGCCCTTCCTTACAATGCTGCCTCGTTCGACATCGTGGTGAGCTACGTGGTCCTGTTGGACATCCCAGACTTCCGCGCCGCCATCCGCGAGATGGCAAGGGTCCTCAAGCCGGGCGGCAAGGCGGTGGTATCGAACCTGCAGTCCTACGCAACAACGATTGAACGGCCCTGGATGAAGGATGAAGCGGGGAATAAGCTCCACTTTGCGATGGACAACTACAATGAGGAGGTCGGGACCGCAGTCGAGTGGGAGGGAATCTCCATCTATAACTACCACCGACCGCTGCATTCCTATTTGAACGCCTTCCTGGAGAGCGGGCTGCAACTGGTGAAGTTCCTGGAGCCCTTGCCCTCGCTGGAATCCATTCAGGAGACGCCGTCCTTAGCGGACTATCTGCGGGTTCCATTCATGAACCTCACGACCTGGCTGAAACCTTGAATGGATAACCACGAACTGACTCCGTGGCTCATTCGATACGCCTATGAAGAGGGCGCTTTTCCGATGGCGATGGACGATGGGGAAGTGGAGTGGTTCCAACCTCGGCGACGAGCTCTGTTCCCGATTGAGGGCATTCATGTCTCAAGGTCTCTCCGCAAGGTCATCGACCGCAACGAGTTTGAAATTCGGTTCGATACTTCGTTTGTGAAAGTGATGAGAACCTGCCTCCGGCCGGACGGCAACTGGATAAGCGAGGAAATCATCCGCGTCTACACCCTGATCCACCACGAAGGATGGGGCCACTGTTCCGAGTGTTGGCAGGATGGCGAGTTGGTCGGAGGAGTCTACGGAATTGCCCTTGGGTCCTGCTTCTGTGCAGAGTCGATGTTCCACCGCAAGACAAACGCCTCAAAAGTTGCTCTCTGGGCCCTGGTGGAGAAGTGCCGAGAGTCCGGCTTCACCATTTTCGACGCCCAAATCATGAACCCACATTTGAAGTCGCTTGGAGCCTATGAGGTGTCACATCGGGAGTACATCGCGATGCTACAGAAAGCGTTGGCGACCTCAGCGAACTGGACTTAGGCCGCGTGGTGCCGCCATCCTGGCGGCATCTCCGATCAAGTCCAATCGGCATCCTGCCGGTTAATCGCTCGAGTCTAGTAGATAGTCAACCGTGTCCAGCCCAACCAATTTCCGACTCCCCGCCCGAACCGGCTGAAACTCGGAGTTCGCAACCGAATAAGCCCGAATCGCATGGTCCAGAGCGATCGCCGCCGCCGTAACAACGTTCAAAGACTGAACCAGCCCATACAAGGGAATCGCGACCGAGAAATCGCACCGCACCTCCAACTCAGCGGGAACTCCTGCATTCTCTTCCCCAATCAAGATCGCCAAGGGAAACGTCCAAGGAGCCTTGGCAACATCCACCGCCCGATCCGATAGCGTCAGCGCAGCCACCGAGTAGCCCTCCGCCCGAGCCTCGACCAAGGCAACCTCAGTAGGCACCCATCGCCAAGGTTGCCAGCCTTTGGTGCCTCGGTTTGCAGCAAAGTCAATGGCGCGGTCCGGCTCCTGGGAAAAATCGACCCGCTCGATCCGATAGGCATCCGCAACCCTCGTCATTCCGCCCTGGTTCACTGCCTTGCCGAGCGGTAAGACGATCAGCCGGATCGGGGCTCGGGGAATCTGGCTATAAACTTCTCGAAGCCCAGGATCCGAAGCCTCCTTGTCGCCTTCCTTCCAAGCATCGTCCAGTGCGGCATACATTCGGCGGTGCCTTTCCTTCCAGCTAATCATGGGCATACCAGCATTTTATGCAACCTGGCAAATTTAGCGACCTACTTGTGAATTTGCCTGCCAACGATTCCCTGTAACGAAAGTCGGCCGAGGAAGCTCGAAGGGGAGAGCCGGGTTTCGGGATTAGGTGCAGTTATGGCCCGCAAGCAACTGAAGATCGTTCGACTGTTGGAACCCGAGCTTTGTCTCGAGTGCCGATTTGCACAAACCGCCGATGTGGAGGCGGAAACCGGAACTCATCAGCGGATGATCTACTGCCGCCGTCTGGATTGCGACAACTGGGACATCGTCAACGCCGAACCTGCCCGAAGCATGGAAGTCGACGACTACGGCCTAGACAGCGCAGCCTAGCCTGGGACCCCTGGACCGCACGCATCCTGCGTGCCACCCCATCTCAGACCTTCTCAATTCCAAACACCTCGACATCCACTCCCGCCGAGTAGCAAGCATGCTCCCACGGTCTAGGCGAGATTCCGGTCGCTTGCACCATCGACTCCCCACAGCTCTGAACCTCTGCGGAACGAATCGCATAGGGAGGATGATGAACGAGCCCGGTATACAGCGAATCCGCTTTTATAGCGTAGAGCAGGTATCTCTCCACCAGAAAGAACTCCAGCGACCCTGGTTCAGGGTAGGGAAGTGCATCCCCAACTTGAACCTCGATCTGGTGCGTGGCATTGCCTCGGTGCC
>JACMJO010000083.1 GCA_014380605.1 Fimbriimonadaceae bacterium
ACCACGACGCTCTTGCCAAGCTAGCGCGACCTTCGGCAACCTTTGAACCTGTTCGAGTGCCCGAGGGATTGCCTCCAACCGCCAGCCGAATGGGCGGCCAACCGTTTACTCCTCCCTATACCGATTGGCCCAGCAGCATGATCGAGAACGGCACAAAGAAGAGGCCGATGGCTTTCATCGGGCAGTTCAATTTCGCCGAGATCGTCTCTTCGGTCGCTGAGCTAGAAGGCGTGGTTCCCAACCAAGGCTTGCTTCAACTTTTCTACGACATCGAGGAGTGTCCCTGGGGCACGTACCCCGAGGATCTCAACTACTTCCGGCTCATCTGGTATCCCGACATTGAGAACTGGTCGCACGAACCCATGGCCGCGCCAGAGCCTTCGTATCCCGAAAAGGAGTTCGGGCTGGCGTTCAGCTATCGCCCATCTTTCCCCGAGTCCCCCGATGAGCTAAATTTTCCTGCGGAACTTTTCGATCTCTACTTGGAGACATTGGTTTACGATGAGCACCACCAAATTGCCGGTTACCCTCTTCCAGTTCAGAGCGACCCGATGGAAGAGCTGGCGGAGGGAGACCGCTTTGGCGATGACGCGCCATGGCAGTTACTGCTCCAGATCGATTCCGACGAAAGAATGGGCATCATGTGGAGCGATACCGGAACGATCTACCTGGGCGTCAAGAACCAAACCTTGGCCACTGCCGACCTATCGCAAGCTTTGCTCGTCTTGCAGTGCTGCTAAGCGCTAATCCTTGGATTTAACATCTTTCGGCAGCCTCAAAACCGAGCCTGGCTTGATCCCAAACTTCTTAGCTCGTCCAACTTTGAGTTCCAACACATACTGTGCGCTTCCCTTGCTTGGAACGCCTGACTCGTCAAATGGCTTGCCTATCCCAGTGTTCAGAACCTTGCCTTTTGAGTCGATGTAGGTGATGTCTAATCCAAGCGGGCAATTCTGCATCCAGAAAGATCGAGGCTGGGAGTCGCTGAACAAAAACAGCATCCCCTCCGTGTCCTTCACATCCTTGTCAACCAGCCACATCATCCCTTCGGCCCGCTTGCTGGCATCGTCCATGATCCAGACGGTGATGGTGCGGCCGCCGACTACGATCTTCCTCGTCTCCAAATCCTTCAACTGGTGGATTCGCTCCGCCTTGTACCGCGAATCCTGCTTTTGCGCCGGGGGCTCGGGAATAGGCCTCTCGGCCTTGGGAAGCTCGACAACCGGATTGGCCACGACCGGCCCAGGCTCTTGACACCCGACGGCAAGGAATATCAGAAACAGCAAATGGGTCTTCATGGTTTTGGGACGTAAGCGAGTCTTTCTTGCTCGTACTTGGTAATTGCGTCTTCCAGAATCAGGGTGCTTCCGATAAGGTCGAGCCCTTTCAAGATGGATTCCTTGCTGACCGGGCTTATGTCGAATCCGAACTCTTTGCCACCTTGTCGAACCTTTTGATCGGGCAAGTCGATCTCGATCTCCGCTCCCGACCCTTTGCCCTCGATCTGGGCATGGTCGGCTTCATTCAGCTCGACGAGGAGTAGCCCACAATTGGCGGCGTTCTGTCTAAAGATGTCGCTGTAGCCAGGCCCGATAGCCGTCTTCTTGGCCACAACCGCCTTATATCCTGCTTGCTGGATGGCCCACACAGCATGCTCGCGAGAGGAGCCACAACCAAAGTTGGTTCCAACCACCATCACCGACGCACCTGCCGCTAACGGCTGGTCCAAGGCAAAGCTTTCCCCGCGCACATCGTTGAAGAGCAACTCTCCATATCCAGAGCGATTCACGCGAGACAGGAACCGGGCCGGAATAATCCGATCGGTATCGACATTGTCGTCCGGCACAACCGCAGTGGTTCCGCGATGAACCGTAAAGCCTTCCATAACCGGATTCTGGCATACTCAATCATCCCAATATGGTCATCCCCGACAAGCCCGAGTTTCTACGCAAGACCGCCGGTGGCAAGCGCATGCCCATCTACCGCGATCTCCTTGCCGACATGGAGACCCCCCTTAGCGCCTACTGGAAACTCGCCCACGACCAAACCTACAGCTTCCTTCTGGAAAGCGTAACCGGCGGTGAGCAAGTGTCCCGCTACAGCCTGCTGGGGATCAAGCCCAAGAAGGTTCTGAGGACGAAAGGGGATCAAGCGTCAAGCGTTAAGCGTCAAGAGCAGCTTGAAGCGCAACCCTCAACACTCAACGCTCAACGCTTCACACTCCCGCTTGGTCTAGATCCTCTCCACATCCTTGCCGATCACCTCGGCGACCAGGAGCTAGTCGAAGTCCCCGACCTCCCCGCATTCATCGGCGGCGCGGTCGGCATGATGTCCTACGACCTGGTTAGATTCTTTGAGGACCTCCCCGACTCCACCAGAGACGACCTGAACGTCGACGACCTGGCGATGATGCTCACCGACACCGTCGTCGTCTTCGACCACGCCAAGAACATCATCCGAGTCATCGCGATTGCGGACGAGGACAGCTACGATGAGGCCGCCGATGAGATCGACAAGATCATCGC
>JACMJO010000084.1 GCA_014380605.1 Fimbriimonadaceae bacterium
GCACCATCTCAGTTCGGAGGTCCTGAAGCTTGTCGACGGGGGCGCAGGGGTAGTAGCCTCCCTTTGGTTTGGTGGTGAAGCCGGGGGAGTCCTCGTCGCCGGAGGTCCAGTAGCCCTCCTCCGACTTGATCTTGTAGCCCGAATTGTAGGGGTCGGTGTTGAAGAGGAGCTGGTCGAAGACGAAAAACTCGGCTTCGGGGCCAAAGAATGCGGTGTCTCCAATTCCAGTGGACTTGAGATACTGTTCCGCTTTCTCAGCCGTGAAGCGGGGGTCCTTTGCGTAGGGTTGGCGAGTGAGGGGATCTTCGATCTTGCAAACTACGACTGCTGTCGCCACTTCCATGAACGGATCCATGAACATGCTGGATGGGTCAGGGATCAGCAGCATGTCCGATTCGTTGATGGTTTGGAATCCGCGGATGCTGGAACCATCAAAGGGAAGTCCTTCTTCGAATCGATCAGCGGTGAAATGGTGCACCGGCATGCTGAAGTGCTGCCAGGTGCCCATCAAGTCGGTAAAGCGGATGTCGACTATCTGGGCTTCGTTTTCTTTAACAAATGCGACGGCGTCTTTTGGGGTCATCTTTCCTCACTAGAATTGGTTTCGTTCGAAAACCCGGGCTTGCATTGCCCGGTGCTTTCAAGCGACAGGGGACCTAACCCCCGGACGCCTGTGGGCATTCCTCGTTGGCAACGCTGCCGCAAAGATGCAAGCATTATCCTTGATTGCGGCCCATTAAGAAAAGTAGTTTTCTTAGGATTTACAAAGGTGATTTCTTTTGGTAGACCAGCTGAGCGATTTCTGAGAAACTCGGAACGGGCGCCGCTGGCAAAAGCACGCCCTCACCGGTCAGGGTTTGAAACGCTTCGGCAGCTTTGGCATTGACCCAAGGCAGGAAAGCCCGATAGAGCAAATCCTTGTCGCCGCCAACTTGCTTGGCTCGAAGCCTGGCTGATTGCTCGGCGTATTGGAACATCAGCAGATCGCTTAGAGCGCCTATTCGTATTTGGTCCGTGGGGGCAGTTTTGATGGCCTTGGCGGCGAGTTCTGCAACGAATGAGTCGCCGTTGACTTCCAAGGAAACTGGGCCACTTTTTCCGCGTCGCAGCAATCGGTCCGCCAAGAAGAGGCGGTTGATCTCATTGGTCCCTTCGTAGATTCGACTGACTCGGGCGTCGCGATAGATTCGGGCAATGGGGAACTCTTCCGTAAAGCCATACCCTCCATAAACCTGAAGGGCCTCATCGACGATCCAACCTTCTACCTCGGTGGAGAAGACCTTGCAGGCCGAACACTCAACTGCATATTCCTCAGCGGCTTGTCGATTGCCGGCAATGGTGCCCCCGAATTCGGCAAAGGCGGCATCGATGAGCGCCCCGGTACGGTAAATCATCGACTCGGCGGCAAAGAACAGAGCGGCCATCATCGCGAATTTCTGCTCGATCAGACCGAAGGAGGCAATTGGCTTGCCGAATTGCTTGCGATCGAGGGCATAGCCAGAAGATACTTCGATAGCCATTCGAGCTGGACCAATCGACATGGACGAGAGCTTGAAGCGGCCAAGGTTTAGGGCGTTAAATGCCACGTGGTGGCCAAGACCAGGCTCGTAAAGGAGATTCTCAATCGGCACTTCTGCGTTATCAAGTTCCAACCGAGCGGTTGAGGAGCCCTTTAAGCCCATCTTGTGCTCCTCTCGGCTGACGGAAACTCCCGGAAAGTCCTTCTCTACCAAGAAGGCGCTGAACTTCTCTCCGTCGATCTTTGCCATGACAAGGAAGAGATCGGCCCATTTGGCATTGGAAATCCACATCTTGGTGCCGTTGAGAATCCACTTGTCGCCTTGGAGTTGGGCCTTGGTGGTTGCAGACAATGCATCCGAGCCACTATTGGGCTCGCTGAGCGCATAGGCGCCCATCCACTCTCCGCTCGTAAGCCTTGGCAAATACATGGCCTTTTGGTCTTCGTTGCCGAACAGGGACAAGCCAACTTGGCTAATGCCGCTGGTGATGCCGTAGGTGACGCTAAATGAGCCATTCAGGCTCATGTATTCAAGGATACGGGCAGAGAGGTTCTTTGAGAGTCCAAGACCTCCGTAGGCTTCGGGGGAATCGATCCCACAAAACCCGAGCTCGCCCGCTTTGCGGATAAGAGTGGGCATGAGTCCGTCTTCCTGATGATCCAGGCGCTCCGAGACGGGCAGGACTTCGCCACGGCTGAACTGCTCCGCGGCATCGATCATGAAGGCATCGTCGCCCTCAAACTGCTCAACCGTAAAAATTGAATCAGGGGTGGAAGAAAAAAAATCGCCGCCTTTGGCTATTTGCATGGGTGAAACTGGCATCGTCAACCTCGACGGTGTCGTCGTACCCAGGATTATATTCCCTGGCGGATAAAATGGACTCACCATGATCGGTTCTGTTCTTGCAACCATCGCGGCTTTGGCTGGCCAAACGGCTGAAAGCTCAAAGCCAAAGGTCGATCGCTCCGGCGAAGCGGCCTTCCGCGCCATGCTTGAACAGATCAAAGCCAAATCGAAGTATCACGGCATGATTCTGAAGTCGGTTCGGGAGCCTCAGAGGTCGGATTTTTACCCTGAAGGCATCATCGAGATTTGGAAGGATGCAGAGAAGTTCAGAGTGGACTTCGGCGATATGTGGGGATCTAGCTCCATCGTCGTTTCCGATGGCAAACAGGTATTGGAGGATTCGGGTTCGGACCCTTTGACGCTAAAGAAATCAGCGGCCTCGTGGACCGACTCCAGCCCTTCACTGACGGCCAACGGAAGCGCGTCGTCGCCATGGCATTACTTGATGGATGGCCCAGGGCTGTTGGCGCGGTTGGACAAGGACCGGGCCATCACCCTTGGCGTCAAGCCGAACTCGATCGTCTGGGATTCGACCCTGTTTGGCACGCTCACCTTGACCAAGGACCGGTCCGAGAGAGATTTGGAAGTCTGGGAGATCGAGTTCGACAACATACCGCAACAGGAGCAGAACTTCAAGCTCTTCCCAGAGTGGTACGACGCTCCCGATCCATCCGCTCGGTGGCGTCAGAAGGTCGTCTTGACAAAGGGTTCGTTTCCAAGGGGCGTGTTCAGCACCAAACCAGGGCGAGGTCGGCAGGTTCAGGACTTGCGGAAGTCGGGAAGTTGAGGGATTTGAGTTGAGAGATTGATACATAGCTTCGTCGCCTGGACTCCAACGTCTGGACTCTCAACTCTGGACTCTAGTCTCTCAACTCTAGTCACTCCACTCCGGGGCCTCCTGCTATAATCTCCCTCGGTGGGGCCCGTAGCTCAGCGGTTAGAGCGTGCGGCTCATAACCGCTTGGTCGCGGGTTCGATTCCCGCCGGGCCCACCATTCCCCGCCGGTTCAAACTGTTTTCCGAGGGAAACTTAAACGACATAGCTAGGCATCGACTTTTTGAGCCGTCTCGGACTCAAGGGTCACCGACTTTGCGTTAGCTATATTCTCTCTCAGCGATCCAGCCTCAAGGATGGCGCTCTCGATCTTTTCTGCAACGGCAGTGGTGGTCTGGTTTGCCTTGCGGACGCCCCATTTGTAATTGAAGAATGCAGCTACTACGCAAGCCGCGGCGGCCGTTGCTGCCAAGATCGGAGTACCGGTCTTAGCCAAGAGTGGTGTTAGCATAAGCGGGACGGACCAGCCGATCGCCATCGCAGCTGCAATTGAGGATTCTGCCCTCACGCACATCTTGGTGCGCCCTTCGCGTGAAGTGACTTTGATATGTGGGTTTGACCATCCGCCTTTAACCTGCCCCTGAAGACTGCGCCCGATCTGCGTCATCACGCTGGTTCCGGCTTGAGGGGTCGAACTGTTAATCGGCGTTACCTTCTCGGTGATAGCATCAAAGTTCTCGGGAGCCAGTTCTACGGGCAGAACCTTTTCGATCGTAATCAGCTTGTTTTGATTCGGCGGAGTCTGTGCTTTTTGTTGGATTGCCCGTTCTAGATATTTGGGATCGATTCCGGCTTCGCTGGCAATTCGCTTTAGTTCATCCGACGTTACGCCAGGCGTGTAGCTCCCTTCAGCATTTGCTTCCTGGAGTTCAGCGGCGCGTCGGATTAAGTCTCCCACTTCCGCCTCGGAGAACACCTTTTGGCTTTCCATTGCGACGTATTCTAACCTGAAACCTGATCTAGGAGGCATCCAATCTTCCTATGCGGAAGAGCTTGTGAAATGCACCTCGACAGATTTCTGGAAGAGTCCTGCTTTTCGATAATAAAAGCGATTCACTGTGAAGGTTCTGGCAGCCATCCCGATCCGTCCCGTTCCGGCA
>JACMJO010000085.1 GCA_014380605.1 Fimbriimonadaceae bacterium
ATCCTGGCGATCTTTCCCTTGTTGTACGGGGTTCCCCAATCGGAAAAGATATTCCACCTGACGTTCTTCGTCGTAATGGTGTCGGTCTTGGTGCAGAGCACAACTTTACCCCTGGTTGCTAAGTGGTTAGGAGTGTTGGTGCCACCCTCGAAAGGCGAAGCGCTCCCCCAGGCCGGTTCCGATATTATCGAAGTCATCGTTGAGCCTGGCTCACGAGCCGATGGCAAGATGGTGGTCAACCTAGGGTTACCTTCTACAGCTTTGCTCGTGCTTCTTCGTCGAGGTGAGGCCAGCTATGTTCCTCGGGGTTCGACGATCGTCAAAGCGGAGGACCAGATCACGATTGCTACGCGGAAGCAAGACGGGGAGGATTTGACGAAGATTTTCACATCGTGACCAAGCTACAGCCTTAGTTATCAGCCCTCCTTGTCTTCGTACTGATCCTTTAGCGCCCTGACGATGGTTGGATCAGCCAAGGTCGTCGTATCGCCCAATGCTCGACCCTCCGCGACATCTCTAAGCAACCGACGCATGATCTTTCCAGACCGGGTCTTGGGCAGGTCGGCGCAGAGGAAGATATCGTCGGGGCGGGCGAGTGCTCCGATCTTTTGGGCGACGTGGGCTTTGAGCTCGTCGACCGTGGCGCTCGCACCGGTTCGAAGAATAACAAACGCGGAGATTGCTTGACCCTTCAATTCGTGGGTTTTACCGATAACGGCGGCTTCAGCTACGGCGTGGTGGTCCACTAAGGCAGACTCGACTTCCATCGTTGAGATGTTGTGGCCGGCCACCAGCATGATGTCGTCCACCCGGCCCAACAGCCAGAAGTAGCCGTCCTCGTCCACCTTTGTGCCGTCTCCCGGGAAGTAATGGTTCGGAAACTTGTCCCAGTAGACCTTTTGGAAGCGATCGGGATCGCCGTAGATTCCTCGTGTCATTCCCGGCCAAGGGTGGGTAATGGCCAAGATGCCCCCCACTTCTGCCCCTTTTGCAGGAGCGTCTCGTCCATCCGCACAAGCCAGATAGCCTAGAGCACCATGAACAGGGGTGATATCGCGTCCATCTTCCGACATTACGGCCGCTACTATTCCGGGCAGGGGCTGGGTGGCGCTTCCGGGCTTCGTGGCGGTGATTCCCGGCAAGGGGGCGATCATAATCGATCCCGTCTCGGTCTGCCACCAAGTGTCCACAACCGGACACCTCTTCTTGCCGATGACCTCGTGATACCAAATCCAGGCTTCCGGGTTGATCGGTTCTCCCACAGATCCCAGGAGCCTAAGAGATGACAAGTCGCATCCGTCGGGGTACTCGCTTCCCCACTTCATGAAAGCTCGAATCGCAGTCGGAGCCGTATATAGAATAGTCACCCCGTATCGCTCGATGATCCGCCAGAAGCGGTCCTTGTCGGGGGAATCAGGAGCGCCCTCGTACATCACACAAGTTGCGCCATTCGCCATGGGGCCATAGACGATGTAGCTGTGCCCGGTTACCCACCCGCAGTCGGCGGTGCAAAAGTAGACATCGTTCTCTTTGAGGTCGAAAACCCATTTGGAAGTGACGGCGGCTTGGGTGAGGTAGCCGCCGGTTGTGTGGACGATTCCCTTGGGCTTGCCCGTGGAACCACTGGTGTAAAGGATGAACAGCAAATCCTCACTGTCCATGGGCTCGCACGGACAGTCCGTGGATTGGTGGAGAACTAAGTCGCCCCAACTTCTGAATTTCGGATTTCGCGGTTCGGAGCTAGGAGTGCCAATGCGATTGAGCACCAAGACCGTTTCAACTGATGCACATCCGAGCGACAGAGCATCCTCCGTGATCTTCAGGAGAGGCACCACATTGCCGCGCCGGTAACCGCCGTCCGCTGTGACAATCACCTTGGCCTGGGCATCGTTCGTCCGCTCCGCCAGAGAATCCGCGCTGAAGCCGCCAAAAACCACGCTATGGGCGGCCCCGATCCGCGCACAGGCCAGCATCGTCATCGCAAGCTCAGGAACCATGGGGAGGTAGATGCAAACTCTGTCGCCCTTCTTCACGCCAAGCGACGTCAAGGCGTTGGCGATCCGACAGACCTCGTCCTTCAATTCGCGGTAGGTGATCTTGCGGACTTCTCCAGGCTCGCCTTCCCAAAGGATCGCTATCTTATCTGCTCTTGGCCCCGCGGCATGGCGGTCAACGCAGTTGTAACAAGCATTTAGTTTGCCACCCACAAACCACTTTGCGAACGGCCGATGCCATTCCAGCGCGGTATGCCAAGGTTCGAACCAATCAAGGTCTTTCGCCTGCTCTTCCCAGAAAGCGACCGGATCGGCTGCGGCGCGGGCGTAAATCTCCGGGTCGTTTAGGTTCGCCTGAGCTCGAAACTCATCGGACGGGGGAAAGAGTCGGGATTCATCGAGAAGGGTTTCAATCGTTTCGGACAACACTGACCTCTTGAGGGGACTGGTTCAAATTTTAGCCCGAATAGACCAGGTTGCGTTCGAGGTGATACTCTATCGGGGCGGCCATGATCTTACACGTTGATTTCGAGCATTTTGCGGAAGCGGTCAAGCGACACATTAAGACGCCGCACGCTTACGTCTCCCGGCTTGAGAGCAAGACCCACGTTTCGGCCGCCGATCCGTTGGTCAACGTCTTAGTGAGCGCCTCGACGTTGCTTGGAATGGAGGAGGCTCAGCAGAAGTTGATCGCCTCAGGATTGGAAGCAAGCCACGGCGGGTGGGCAGAGGGCGGCCACGGCCCCTCGGATTCTCTCGGCGAGCTCCCCTATGTCGTTGCCGTCGGCTACAGGAGCGGCGACGAAATGCCCGGCGTGTGGCTCGACGCATATGCCGAGATACCGACTCCCGGAATCGTTCTGAAGTCCATTTACGACGAATTCCGCCAGACTGGAGAGATCGGGGACTTGGCTTTTGAGGAGTTCGTCCGGATCGCCAACCCAAACGTCGTCATTGTGAGCCCTCCCGAGATGGAGAGATTTTTGGCCGAAAAGCGAGATTGCGACTAGGCACATTCCTACCTGTCGAAAGTCAGTCGCCATAACCTTGCTTGTATGCTAATCTCAGCTTTGAGGGAGGCGATACATGGTCTTTTCATCTTCGGCAGACGATTCGGGTTGGGTGCCTTCACCCTTTCCGGGCGTAGCCTATAACTTTTTGAAACTGGGTGGAGCAAACCCGGCGGTGGTGGCGCTTCGCAAGATAAGCGCGGGCTCAATAATGCCCCCGCATCGACATCCAACCGTCGAGCGAAACTACTTGGTCAGCGGCCGTGCCCAACTTCTTGACGGCTCGATCGTCGAAGCGGGTACCTATCTTGAGATTGCGGCAGGCGTTCGGCATGGGGCAACTGCACTGGAAGAGTGCGTCTTCCACGATTCCTACGATGGATCGTTAGTTTGGGTGGAGGATTCCGGCCAGATGACTGCTGTCAATTCGACGGGAGGCTTTGATACGCTGGGCACTATGAACGCTCCGAACAGCTCCAATTTGGACATTTAGCTAGTCCTGTGGTCGGGAGCTTGGCTTCCGACCGCAACCCCTGACCATAGTTAGGATTCATTGCGGTTTGACCGAGCCTATCATGCATTAGGCAATATGGAACTCGAAGCCGAACCAGAGACCGGAACGGGGGATGTTTTCCGGCGTCAGGCTTGGATGGAGTGGACCGATCCGGCAGTGGTCGAGGCAAGTATCCGCTGGAAGGAAAAGGCCGCCGTCCATCATGCTGAACTAACCAACAAGCTTGTTTCGAAGGCAGGCCTCTTTGAAGGCGCCAAAGTGCTGGATTTGGCGAGTGGCACTGGAGAACCTCCCCTGACGATCGCATCGATCATCGGACCAAGCGGCAAGATAGTCGCTTCCGAGATTTCGGAGGCTCTTGTCGACCAGATTAGGCGAAGGACAACCTTGGCGGGCATTCCTAATCTTGAGGTGATTCAGGCGGAAGCTTCGGCCCTTCCCTTTCCAGACGATTCGTTCGATGTCGTAACGTGTCGGTTAGGGGTGATGTATTTCGCTCCCGTTCAAAGCGCGCTCGCTGAGATTCGCCGGGTATTGAAGCCAGGAGGAAGGGTAGCCCTATTGGCTTGGGGGATGCCAGAGCAGGGCTCTTACTATGCAAGTTGTATTTTCCCCTTCCTGATGCGATCTGGCATCAGTCCGCCCCCCGCTGATGCCCCGACGCCGTTAAGGTTTAGCCCTCCGGGGTCGTTAACCGCGGAATTGCAGAAGGCAGGGTTTGAACAGGTATCCGAGACGCGGGAGGTTGCCAGCCTAACGTGGCCGGGCCCGCCAGAAGAGTTGTGGAGGTACTTGTACGAAACCGCCACGCCCTTGCGCGACGTCTTCGATTCGTTGTCTACTGCGGAATTTAAAGAAGCCTATGCGGAGGCGATGGCACTGTTAGGGCCTCTCTTCGATGGCAAAGAAACTGTCGTGACGGCTGAGGTCGTTGTGGGCTGGTCGCTTGGGCCGCTAGTCGAACAAGCTCGCCGCGAATGAGTCTGGCTTGAAGTCTCGGAGGTCCTCGACTTTCTCCCCAATACCAATTAGCTTCACCGGGACTTTAAGCTTGTCATAAACCCCGATGAGGGCTCCGCCGCGGGCCGTGCCATCTAGCTTGG
>JACMJO010000086.1 GCA_014380605.1 Fimbriimonadaceae bacterium
ATGCGAGGGGCAGATAAGCATGTCGACCTTCTTTTCCGATTGGTATTACCTGTCGATTCGGAGCACTAAGCAGATTTGGCGGCCGTTGATGGCGTTGATTCCGTCGCTGTTTATCCCGATCTTCTTCTTCCTCGTGAACGCCGCTTCCCTTCAGTCTTTCTCTAACGTCGAGGGATTCCCGGCTGGAGTCAGCTATCGCGATTTTATAGCTCCGACCGCCTTGTTTACGGCAGTTTTCTTTTCGTCTGGAAATGCGGGGATCGAACTGGTCCAAGACATTGCCAACGGGTATTTCAAGAAACTTCTGATCATGCCCATCAATCGGTTGTCGATCGTGCTCGGCCGTTTGACCGAAGTTGCCGTCCAGGCCGTCATGCAAGGGTCAATAGTCCTAGTGCTTTTGCTCGCGGTAGGCGTTCGCTTCAAGACGGGCGTATTCGGCATTTTTGCCATCTTTGGTTTGCTCATCCTTTTCGCCATGGCCTGGAGCTGTGTGGGAATGATCTCGGCCTTGCGGACGCAAAATGCCCGATTGGTCCAGTCCCTGTTTGTGTTAGTTTTCCCGTTCCTGTATTTGACTACGTCGCAGGCTCCAATGAACCTATTGCCGCCGACATTTCAGGTCCTGGCTCGATTCAATCCGATCACCTATGTCATCGAAGGAGTTCGAGCTTTGGTGCTTAGCGACTGGAGCAATCCTGCGATTTGGCAAGGGTATTTGATTGCCGGAATCCTGTTCGCGGTGATGGTCACATTGACGCTCGGGTCCTTCAGAAAGGCTCTAAAGTAGGATGCAGGGATGCGCCAATTGAGACTTTCTTGGAAAAAAGGTTCGTCGTAGCCTTTATTTCCCTGGGCCTTTGCTCTATACTATCAAGGTGTCCGATAAAGTCGGATGTAGGAAATGCAGGAAGCAGACCTGAGTTAAGTCAAATCGCGAGAGCTGGCTACTCATAGGAAACTCAAGGAAGTTGTGAGTTGGCCTTTCTCAAAGAGAGGATTGCGCTTCAGAGCTTGTCTCCTGTAGTTCCAAGTAAACATAGGAGCAAATGGATTTGAAGCGAACTGCAAAATACGCACTCACGCTTGTTCTTGGCGCCGCGGTGGTTATGCCGGCCGTCGCCCAGGACAACTTCCCGGACGTTCCGGAGAACCACTGGGCTTACAAAGAGCTCGCAAGACTGAAGGCCGAAGGCCTTCTTGTCGGTTACCCGGACGGACTCTTCCGAGGCGGCCGCCCCGCATCGCGCTATGAGATGGCAGTGGCCATCCACGCGGCATGGGCGAACCTCAAAGGCATCACCGACGGCCTAAAGGGCCAGATCGACGATATCATGAAGCGCATCGAGGGCCAGCCTACCAAGGCCGATCTCGACAACCTCAAAGCGGCGATCGAAGCCCTTCAGAACCAGGTCAAAGTCAACTCCGACGACATCTCGGCTTTGAAGCGATTGATCGACGAGTTCCGTGCGGAGCTCACCAAGCTCGGCGCGGACGTCGAGCAGATGAAGAAGGACATCGCGGCCCTGGACAAGCGCGTCACCGCGCTTGAGAAGGCCAAGCTTCCGTTCGACGTCTCCGGCGACCTGAACCTGGTCGCTCTTGGCGGATACAGCGGACATGACGACGAGTTCGGCATGACCGTTGACGGTCGTCCCACCGGCTTCGGCCGCGGCGACTACTTTGGCGATCCCGTTGGCGTGACCCGTGATCTGACCGTCCTCCATGAGGGCGCTCTTAACATGACGTCCAACAACGAGACCGGTCCTAAGTTCTATGCCACGTTCGTGTTCGGCAACATGATCGGTGATGGCGGCTTTCTAACCGCCTTCCCAGCCGGAACAGGCTTCGGTAATCAATCAACGGTCAACTCATTTGAGCCGTTTGGCGAAGCAGAGTCTGCCTGGTATGCCCAGAGATTCTATGTTGACTTCGACACCTCCGTCGCCAGCCTGGGCTTCAACGCCAAGGTCGGACGCGTTGGCTACAAGATCAACAACTACATGTTCAAGCGGCCCGACGTCACCCCCTACTATTCCAACGAGCGTTGGGATGACGGCGAGTGGATGTTCGACGGAGCGATCCTTGGATTCCGCTTCGGCGGCGCCAAGCTTAATGTCTTCGGCGGACGGAACAGCGGACGGCTTGCCACCAACGGAGCTGAAATTCAGCCGATGTTTGCGGGCAACGACCTAAATCCGTACAACTTCTCAGGCAGCAACCCATTCTTCGTCTCCGCGAATGCTTACCAGCAGACAACGGGTCGAAATGGTCTTGCGATCGATCAGAGCCTGGGTGCCCACCTTTGGCTTCCATTGGGAGACAAGGGACACATCAACCTTGCCTACCTTTGGTTGGACAGCAACAACGTCGTTAACAACGGCAGCTCGCTTCTCGAGGCGTTCAACCGAGTCGTCGTTTACGGCGGCGATGTGAGCTACCAAATCGGCGGCAAACTTTCGCTCAATGGCGGATATGCGAAGAGCAATCTGCAATACAACGACGAAGTGGTTTTGGACGAGGATAACTCAGCATGGTGGGTCGGCCTGAACTATGGCAACAAGGAAGACAAGTGGGGCATCGGAGGCGGCTACCGGTCGATCGATCCCCTCTATGCGGCTCCGGGCGCATGGGGTCGGTATGGCGCTACTTGGAATCCTGTCGACATGCAGGGCTTCCACGTCGACGGTTGGTTGAAGCTTAGCAACAACTTATCGTTGATGGGCTCCGGTGCGTTCATGACCGGTCGAGACACTGACAACTCCGCCCTCACTGAGGACGACACGGTCAGAAATCTCCGGGTTGGATTGGACTATATGCTTAACGCTAATTCCAGTCTGTACTTCAACTGGGAGAACACAGTCTGGGACTTCGACGCTTCAGGTCTTGAGCCAAGCCAAACTTGGTTCACTGTTGGCTTCAACTTCGGTCTTTCCGATAAGGCGAAGCTAAAACTGTGGTGGCAGGTCTCCGACATGGACTCCGACGGCGGAACGAGCGGCTTTTCGTTCTTCGGCCAAGATCGAGCCCGTGGCGGTCTGATCGGCACTCAGCTCAGCGTCAAGTTCTAAACTTGACTTTGAGAGCCCCCGATTCCTTTTGGAGTCGGGGGCTATTTTGTTTCCTGAGTTCATTTACAGACCTGTCCTTGACCCTGTAACTCGTGGTCTGCCCGGTATACTTTCAGGCCACAGGCCGCCCTTCGGCGAGCCGTTTCAACGACGAAACGAGAGGTATTGATATTTCATGTCTGTGATTCCTGCCAAGAAGTCCTATAACAAACTCGACTATTTGAAGCTGATGATGCTTAGTCGGGAAGGAGACCGCCGCGAAGGCATCCTTCTTCGCCAAAGCAAAGGTTGGTTCCAGGTCAGCGGTATGGGCCACGAAGCCCTTGGCGCTTTTTGTTACGCTCTTGAAGCGGACGACTACCTCTTCCCTTACTATCGAGATCGCGCGATCATGTTGGCCCGGGGCCTATCCAACTACGAGCTAGCGCTTGCCTACTTTGCAAAGCGTTCCAGCGGTTCCGGCGGACGCCAGATGCCAGGCCACTACAGCAGTCGCGAGCACAACGTCTTTAGCGTTTGCACGCCAACTGGCGGATCGCTGATTCCCGCATGTGGCGCGGCCTGGGCAATGAAGCTCAATGGCAAACCCAACCTGGCAATCGCGAGCGTTGGCGACGCGGCAAGTCGGCAGGGCGAGTTCTACGAGGCCCTAGCCTTTGCCCAGCAA
>JACMJO010000087.1 GCA_014380605.1 Fimbriimonadaceae bacterium
CAAGCTACCGGCTGGCTGGGAGCAATCGGGCAAGCCCGATTTGGATATCGACGGCGCGGTCTGGTTCCGGAAGCAAATTCAAGTTCCCGCGGAGTGGGCTGACCGCGACTTGATCCTCCAGCTAGGCCCAATCGACGACAACGATGTAACCTACTTCAATGGCGTGGAGATTGGCTCCACTGGACTCGATGTTCCCGAGTCTTGGCAGAAGCCACGCTCTTACAACGTCCCGGCCAGACTGGTTAAAGCAGGGAATGCAGTTATCGCGGTGAGGGTCATGGACTCGGCGGGCGGCGGCGGGATCTATGCGGGCCCGATGACCCTCGTTCCCGAAGGGCTGTCGTCAGGCCCCATCAACCTCGCCACCGATTGGAAGTATCTAGTTGAGGCAAGTCGGCCCACATTGCCGCCAAGTTTCTGGAACACCCAGCCTCAGCAACCCTACGGTCCGGGCAGTGCCGTCGCTCCCACCAATCTTTGGAATGGCATGATCCATCCCCTTCTGCCGTTTGCGATCAAAGGGGCGATTTGGTATCAGGGTGAGTCCAACGCCGGGAGAGCTTATCAGTATCGATCCCTGTTTCCAGGCATGATCAAGGATTGGCGGTCGGCGTGGGGCCGAGGCGATTTTCCTTTCTACTATGTTCAGCTCGCCAACTTCATGGCAAAGACTCCCGAGCCCGTTGAAAGCGAATGGGCGGAACTCAGAGAAGCCCAAACGATGACTTTGAACCTGAGGAATACCGGAATGGCGCTTGCCATCGACATTGGGGAAGCCGCCGATATCCATCCTTTTAACAAGTCGGCGGTCGGAGAGCGTTTGGCAAGGTGGGCGCTGGCTCGAGACTACGGTCAAACGGACATTGTTGCTTCGGGTCCCTTCTACAAGAGCCACGAGGTCGCGAGCGGCCAAATTGTTCTCAGCTTTGAATTCGCTGAGATGGGTTTGGCATCACTCTCTGGCCAAGCCCTCAAGGGGTTCGCCATTGCAGGTGAGGATCGAAAGTTTGTCTGGGCTCAGGCCAAAATAGTGGGTTCGCAGGTCGTGGTTTCTTCGCCCCTCGTGAGGAATCCGGTTGCCGTTCGCTATGCCTGGTCCAACAACCCCGATTGCAATCTGATCAACAAGGCCGGCTTGCCCGCGTCGCCATTCCGCACCGATAGCTGGCCCGGCTTAACCATAGATCGTCGCTAGCACAAGTAAACTCCGGGAATGGGCAAGTCGTTTCTCATTCCCGAATCCCTTGCAACCTACGTTGAAAACAGCTGGTTGCGCGAAAGCGAGGTCCTTCGTGAGCTTCGGGAAGAGACCGCCGCGATGGAGACGGCTGGGATGCAGATTGCCGCGGATCAGGGCCAATTCATGGCGTTCCTCATCAAGGCGACGGGTGCGAAGCGGTGTCTCGAAGTTGGAGTTTTCACCGGGTACTCCTCCACTGTGGTCGCTTTGGCTCTGCCCGCCGACGGAACGATTCTTGCCTGCGATGTAAGCGAAGAGTTCACCGCAGTTGCAAGGAAGTATTGGGAGAAGGCCGGAGTGTCGCACAAAATAGACCTGCGTTTGGGGCCAGCCGTTGAAACCCTTGATTCGCTCATTGCAGACGGACCGTCAGGAGCCTACGATTTTGCGTTTATCGATGCCGATAAACCTAGCTACCTCGCCTACTATGAGCGTGTTCTCTTCTTGCTTCGGAAGGGAGGAGTCGTGGCCATTGATAACGTCCTATGGGATGGCAAAGTGGCGGATCTGGAAGTCCTCGACGAGCAAACGGTCGCCATTCGACAGGTGAATGAACACTTGCACCGCGACGACCGTGTCGATATCTGCCTTGTTCCTATCGGCGATGGCGTGACTCTAGCCCGAAAGCGCTAGCTCTCAGCCGAAGTTGTAGATCGAATAAGGATCCCAATCTGGGTCGCGAGCCATTCGGGTTGCCACCATCTGGCCCACATGATAATTGTCGTGTGCGACGATAAACTCGCTTGCCTTCGACTCTGAGCCTGGTTTGGCGAGCACTGCTGCGGTCGCTTTTGCCCGTAGTTCTTTCATATTTTCCCATACAGCGGGCCATTCTGTGGTCGAGGGTTCATAGGTCCCCCATTCGTGCTTTTCCCCATTGGCTTCCTTAACCATCGCGACATAGCATTCGCCCAAGTGTGCGGCTGTCTCACGAGGGGTCATGGATTTCTCGGTGAGTCGAAAATCTAGCGACGCATCGAGCCCATCGAAGACCTTTTCGAGCTGATAGGCCGCATCATCGAATTGGTGTTGCAGTAGTTCTTGTGTCGTCATAACACCTCATTATTGCACCCCATGAAACATTTGTCTACTATAATCACAGATCAGATTGTGGCCCGCTGAGGAAATACAATTCGAGGATGAATGCCAGAGCTTCGGAGTTTGAACTTAGGCTTGCGACGATCGCCGATGTTGCAGCACTTACAGTTCTGATGACTCGATCTATCCGGGAACTGAGCAAGGGCTTTTATTCGGAAGCCCAGATCGAATCTGCGGCAAAGTACATTGGCATTCCCGACCCGGAGATCATTGAGGATCACACCTACTTTGCGGTCGAGCGACTTGGCGTTGTGATTGCCTGCGGCGGATGGAGCAGACGCCGGAAACTGTTTCGTGGTGCGGCCGAGCAAGAGGATCTCGTGCAGGAGTTCTTAGACCCATCCACAGATTCGGCAAAAATCCGGGCTATGTTCGTCGATCCCGACTATCGGAGGCAGGGTTTGGGCGAGATGATCTACCTTGCAAGCGTGGACGCGGCGAGAGGGGCCGGCTATGGGTCGGTAGAACTTATGGCCACCATGCCGGGAGTTCCATTTTACCGTCGGATGGGATTTGGGCAGGAAGAACCTCTAAACATACAGCTACCTGACGGCACGAACCTGCCTGGAATTCAAATGTATAAGTTCTTGGGCGCGTAGTATGACGTCGCGATCAGTGTATGAATTTAAGCTAGACTTGAACTTGTATAAGTTTAGAGGTAAATGCGTCGGCCATCTTCTTTCGCGCTCTGGTAAATGGCCATGATGATCTTGAGCGGTTCCATAGATGCCTCGCCGGTTATGAAAGGCTCCCGACCGTCTAGGATCGCCCAGGTGAAGTCCTCAAGCTGAAGCCGATGTTGCTCGCCCCATTTGCTGGTTGGGTCGTCAATGCTTGAGGCCACTAGGTCTGCTTCGTTCTGGTCGGCGGTGTGCTGGTTTGGGGTTGGCTGCATCATGACTCCGCCGCCATACAGACCTTCTGCTGCCGCGACCGGGTCGGCTTTCCACATCTTCACACGATCTCCTTCCAAGATCACAGTTCCATGCTTGCCGTGTACCTCGAGACGCTCAGCAAGGCCAGGATAGAAGGACGTCGAGCCATAGATCAACCCGATCGCGCCGTTCTTGTACTCGATCAAGGCTTGGGCGATGTCCTCCACTTCGATGTCGTGCGACGCAGTCCGAACCTGTGCCTGGACCGATTTGACGCCGCCCATGATCCATTGGATCATGTCGATCATGTGGATGCCTTGGTTGATGAGGCACCCTCCGCCATCCAATGCCCAGGTTCCTCTCCAGTCGCCAGAATCATAGTAGGCCTGCGTTCGATACCATTTGACATAGGCATCTCCGGCGAGCAGGTCGCCAAGTTCCCCATTCTGGGCGGCTTCGCGGGTTCGCTGTATCGCGCTTGAGAACCGATGCTGACTGATGGTGGCAAGCTTGACTCCGGCCAGCTTGGCCGCATCGACCAGACTTTGAGCCTTTGCCCGAGTTGTGTCGATCGGCTTCTCGACCATCACATGCCTTCCACTCTGGGCGACCTGAACCCCAACCTCGGCGTGAAGGCCGCTTGGTGTGCAGACGATGACCGCATCAGACAGTTCGCACAGCTCTTGGATGGTTTTGGCCGGGGCACAATGATAGAGATCGGCGGCTTCACAAGCCTTCTCATGAACGATATCGTGCACGGCGACCAGCTTGGCCCCGTCGATTTTGGCAAGGGCATCGGCGTGCGTCTTGTAGATGACTCCGCATCCGATCAACCCGAAACGAACCTCGCTCACTTCGCAGCTTCCTCCACAACCTTTC
The DNA here is from genome assembly GCA_014380605.1 of Fimbriimonadaceae bacterium. Lineage (GTDB taxonomy): Bacteria > Armatimonadota > Fimbriimonadia > Fimbriimonadales > Fimbriimonadaceae > 55-13. The sequence continues at coordinate 4,093 of JACMJO010000087.1, forward strand.
GTAGTGCCTTTACCGCCTCCTCAAACAACTGCTCGCCCGAGAATCCCCCGAACTTGCCAGCGCTGGATAAGTGGGGCTCGATGGTCAGAGGGCCAGACCATCCTTGCTTTACAAGCCACGTGATGGTTTCGACCATCTGCCCATCCCCTTCGCCTGACGGGACGATCTTCTTATCGATTTCAACCGCGTCTTTGATGTGAAGAGTGTGAAGGTGGGGAAGCAACCACGGGAACCAGTCTTCCATCGGCCGGTAACCGATGAGAACGGTGTTGGCAAAGTCAAACGCGGCCTTGAATGATGGGCCTCCGAAACGCTCAAAGAGCCTTTTTGAGCCTCGAGGAAAAGCTCCGTAGTAGGTCGCGTCGTTTTCATGGAGCAGCGTCATTCCAGACTGCTCCGCCATGTAAATCTGTTCCGCCATCCACGCCTCGATCGCCATCCACGCGTTGTCATAATCGGTATTCGGTACCTCGGGACTGAAGATGCGAATCAGTTTGGTGCCGGTTCGATTTGCCGCGTGAATCGCTTTCTCCAGCTTCACAAGCTCCTGAGCTTGGCTGGCCGCCGAGTAAGAAACCTTGTTGACCGGCGATCCGATGGCTTGCACATGGAGGCCGTTATCCGCGCACTTCTGGGCAACCTCGTCGAGTTGGCCGTCGTCCAGATCCAGCACGTTGACGCCGTTAACACTGCGCAGGTCGAGGCCCGGAACACCTAGCCTCTTGAGAGTTGCGATCTGGGCATCCAGTTCGGGCGAGATCTCGTCAGCGAAAGCGGAGAGCGGGAAAGGCATCAGCAGAACCTTACCTTTTGGGATGCGAGAACTGGTTCGAATTCAAGACGCTTGGCCGTCAACCTGAAGTGTAAGCCAAGCAAGAAGCGCAAACAAGTTTTCGCACTCCCAAAGAGCTACCGAATATTGAAATACTTCGCGTCTGGATGGTGGACGATGATCGCGCTCGTCGATTGTTCCGGGATCAACATGAACTCCTCGCTCAGCTCGATTCCGATGTCTTGAGGCTGAAGGAGTTCGAAGAGCTTGGCTTGGTCCTCGAGGTTGGGGCAGGCCGGGTAGCCGAATGAGTAGCGGGCTCCGTGATACTTGGCGCTGAAGAGGAGCCGCATCTCATCGGGCTCTTGGTCTCCAATTCCCATCTCTTGACGAATCTGGCGATGCCAATACTCGGCGAGGGCTTCGGCGGTCTCGACCCCCATGCCGTGGACATACAGGTAGTCCTCGAACTTGCCATCGGCAAAGAGCTTCCGCTCTAGCGTCGAGACATCCTCGCCGACAGTGACGACATGAAAGCCGACAACATCTGTAGAGTGCGCCGATGAATCGTCGCCCTCTAAAAAGAAGTCGGCGAGGCATTGGCGCTTCCCATCCCGCTGCCGAGGGAAGTTGAACCTAAGCCACTCAGTCTCTCGATCCTCGCGATAGATTATGAGGTCGTTGCCCTCCGATGAGCATGGGAAGTAACCCCACTTGACCTTTGGCTTGAGGACGTTGGCCAGCTCCCGCTTCATCCTCTCAAAGATCGGACCCGCCTGCTCCTGGAGCCATGCTTCGAATTCAGGATTACTCAGCCCCTCGGGTCGCTTGTATTGCCATTGGCCCCGAAACAAAGCGATGGGATTGATGTATTTGTAAATTTCGAAGATGTCGAACTTCTCGAATTTCTTCGCGCCATAGAACGGGAGCTTTGGAGGATCCGTTACAGGCTGAATTTCCGATTTCGTGCCGTCGAAGACGAACAACTCGGGATCGACGATCCCAACGCGGTGGCTATTGACGCGGCCCTCAGGACCCCTTGTGGGAGATTGCTCGATTGCTGGATTGCTGGATTGCTCGATTGAAATACTGCCCTTGTCCTCAACCGAGGAATCTAAAACCTCCGCTTGGTCCCCCGTCAACTCCCCCATCAGCTTGAGCCCCTCAAAAGCGTCCTGAGCATAGAAGACTCTGCCATGGTAGAGGCCCTGCAGATCCTGTTCGACATAGCCTCGGGTCAGAGCCGCACCTCCCAAGATGACGGGAATCTCGTGGAGGCCCCGCTCGTTCATTTCCAGCAGGTTGTCCCGCATGATCAGGGTGCTTTTCACCAGGAGGCCACTGAGGCCGATGACTTGGCATTGATGCTCCCGAGCGGCATCGAGAATATTGTTGATCGGCTGCTTGATGCCGATGTTGACTACGCGGTAACCATTGTTACTGAGGATGATGTCGACCAGGTTCTTGCCGATATCGTGGACATCGCCCTGCACCGTCGCCAGCAAGATTGACCCCTTCTCCGACCCCTCAACCTTGGCCATCAATGGTTCAAGCTGTCGCACCGAAGTCTTCATGACCTCGGCGCTTTGGAGGACGAAGGGCAGCTGCATCTTGCCGGAGCCGAAAAGCACGCCGACAGTCTTCATACCATCCAGGAGAATATCGTTGATAATGGCAAGGGGTTCGTAGACCTGGAGGGCATCTTCAATGTCCTTCTCCAGGTTCTTTTTGATCCCATCGATGATGTGCTTTTTGAGCCTATCCTCAACGCCAAGGCCCTCAAAAGGGTCGGAGGATGTATTGGTTGCCTTGACGTTCTCGAATCGAGACATGAGCTCGATGAGCGGATCGTAAACGACCGTCAATTCTTCTTGCGGGGCAGCTTTTGGGAGGCTATCCTTGTCGGCCATCTAGGATGGGATGATACCTCTCCAGGTTCAAGCGAACCTGGAGAGCGCAATCCCGCCTAACAATTCAAGCGAATCAACGAGGATCGCCGAACAACCTAAGGAAGCTTGGTGCCAAAGCAGAAACACACTCCATAGGGCTCCTTATCGAAGAAGACCCGATACTTGTTTCCTCCGTACTGATCCATGCGCATCTCAGAGGGCGAACTGCCTTTCATGATGAGGTCTTCTCGCAGCTGTTCAAGGTTCTCAACCTCGAAATAGCAACTGGCTTGCTCCGGGTCGGCCCCATTGACTGCGAGGCCGATCGTGGCTTTGTCTCGTTTCAGAGTTGCACTCGATTTGTCCCGATCAACTGCCTG
>JACMJO010000088.1 GCA_014380605.1 Fimbriimonadaceae bacterium
ATCGGCGACTCGGACACGCTCAAGGGGGCCTTGGAGTTGCCGGAAGGGGTTCTTTACGACATGCGCCAAATCGACGCCGCCATGGCGGTAGTGTCGAAGGTTGATAAGCAAAGACTCCCTGCCTTCACCGGGTCTACGACCAAACGAATAGGAATTGTCCCGAAGGATTCCAAATAGGTGATCTTTGTTCCGATCGTTGCGTTGCTGTTGGGAGGGGCATTGGCCTTCTTCCTCAATACGCCCCTGACCGGGATTACGGCCAAGTATCTGGCAGTTGCATGTCTAGCCGGATTAGATAGCGTTTGCGGGGGGATTCGAAGCGGACTGGAGGGGAAGTTCCACAACGAGGTATTCATCAGTGGGTTTGTCTTCAACATCATTATCGCTTTCGCTCTGGCTTGGCTTGGGGATAAAATCTTTATCGACCTATTCTTGGCGGTAGCACTCGTCCTGGGTGCCCGTATTTTTAACAATTTAAGCCTTATCCGTCGCTTTTTGTTAACAAGGTGGCAGGATAACCGCGAAAGAAAGCGAATGCAACAGATGGTTCAAACCCCCGGACAGCCGGAGTCCTTCCAATGAGGCCCCACCCCAATGGCTCAACCCATAAAATGCCCTCGGGCGATTGGATTGCGGTGCTGGACGTCGGCTCCTCCAAGGTTGTATGCCTTGCCGCGCAGGACGATGGGGAAGGTGGATTCGACCTTCACGGTCTCGCCGTCGCCGAGTGCAAAGGCGTCAAGCGAGGCGTAGTTTCCGACTTGGAAGAAACGAGCCGAGCCATCGATGCGGCGGTTCGGAGGGTCGAACAGCAGGTTGGGTCGCCAGTTGAGTCCATGGTTGCAAGCATCAGCGGCACACACCTTGAAGGCCACAATGCGATGGGTTTCGTGCCCATTTATCCTCGATCTCGGCAGATTTCTCGCGAGGATGTTCTACAGGTCATCAACCACAGTCGCCAGTTCATGATTCCGCCCGATCGAGAAATGATCCAGGCTCTGCCGCGCGAGTTCAAGATCGACGGCCAGCGAGGTATTCAGCGGCCAATCGGGATGAATGGAAGCAAGTTGGAAGTCACCACCTACATCGTGACTGGCCAGACCACGCACATCCAGAACATAGAGAAAGCGGTCACGATGACTGGTCGGAAGGTGGACCAAGTCATTGTCTCGGCCCTCGCGTCTGGGCTCGGGGTATTGACTCCTGACGAAATCGAGCTTGGCGCGGTGGTGGTAGACATCGGCGAAGGCACTACCGACATCGGCGTTTTCCAGGGGGGATCGATCAACTACAGCTCAACAATTCCGGTCGGTGGCGGGCTGGTCACTTCCGACATCAGCAAGTTGCTCAGGACTTCGCCCGAAGAGGCCGAGAGGCTAAAGGTTTTCCACGCTAACGCAAGCGCGGCGGGCATAGATGAGCGAGATACCGTCGAGGTCACCCAGCTAGGGCACCCCGAACCTCGGGCTCTACAGCGCAAGGTACTATGCGAAATTACCGAAAGCAGGATGAGCGAACTTGCCCGTATGGTTCGCCAACAAGTGGAGAAGAGCGGCCTGTATGCCGTTTTGCCGGGAGGACTGGTTCTAACTGGCGGAGCAAGCTTGATGGCAGGGACGGACAAGTTGTTCGCCGACGTGTTAAAACATATGCGCGTAAGGCGGGCAGAGCCGAAGCTATTCGGTGGGCATGGCATGGATACGGATCGAGCAGGCTTGGCCACCGCGGCGGGCACGGCTAGATTCGCGCTCCAATGCTTTGAGGACGAATTGGGACCGGTTTCTGGAAGTGGACTGAAAGCCACGATCCGGAGCATCTTCTCCCTTATCAGTGGGAAGTCATGATCAAAGTAAACGGAAAGGTTGTCGAGAAGAAAATGGCGCAGCAAACAGCAACGATCAAGGTAGTAGGCGTTGGCGGAGGCGGTTCGAATGCCGTCAATCGCATGATCGAAACGGGGATTCAGGGAGTCGAGTTCATCGCGATGAACACCGACATCCAAGTTTTGGATCTTTCAGGAGCGCCTAAGAAGGTTCAGCTCGGGGCCAACCTCACGCGAGGACTTGGCGCGGGTGGCAATCCTGAGATCGGCAAGAGCGCGGCGGAAGAGAGCAAGAACGAGATTCGCAAGGCCCTCGAAGGCTCGGACATGGTTTTTGTCACCGCTGGAATGGGTGGCGGTACCGGTACTGGAGCCGCTCCGGTTATTGCGGACTTGGCCCGCGAGATCGGCGCGTTAACGGTTGCGGTTGTGACTCGCCCGTTTAGTTTTGAAGGGCCACGGCGATCTAGACTTGCCGAGCAGGGCGTTACCTCGCTCATGGGTCGAGTGGACACCATCATCACGATCCCCAATGATCGTCTTTTGAGCGTGGTAGAGCGCAAGACGACCTTGATGGATGCCTTCCGAGTTGCGGACGACGTGCTCCGACAAGGTGTGCAGGGCATCAGCGACATCATCACTATTCCCGGACAAATCAACGTGGACTTTGCCGACGTTCGGGCAGTTATGTCCGATGCAGGTCCTGCTTTGATGGGCATCGGCTACGGCGTAGGCGAACAGCGTGCGCTCCAAGCCGCCCAATCAGCGACTAACAGTCCGCTTTTGGAGCAGACAATCCATGGCGCAAGGGGTCTGTTGGTCAATGTGACCTCAAGCGACGACCTGACGTTAGCGGAAGCAAACGAAGCGTTGCTGTACATTCAGAGTATGTGCGACGAGGACGAGGCGAATATCTTCTTCGGCACGGTGGTCGATCCTACAATGGAAGGCACCGTTCGGGTCACCGTGTTGGCGACCGGATTCAATCCTTACTCACCTGAGGGTAGGAAAGTAGTTGAAGCAACCTACAACGTGCCTCAGGTTGAGCAGCAGAAGGCCGTGATCACATCGGTGGTAAACCCACATCAAGTGTCTCCCGCGGCAAGCGTTCAGCGCGTGGAATCGAAGCCGTTGTTCAACGCCGGAACGGCCGCTGCGAGTCGAGCAGAGAAGTTTGATTCCTCGCAAGTGTTCGACGAGACGGATTTGGACATTCCTGCGTTCATTCGCGATCACAAGGGTAAATAAGTCGGAAAACGGACATCGGAAGCCGCTGGATTGTCAATCAGTCCAGCGGCTTCTCGCTACGCTTGGCGACCTTTCTCGCAGTAACAGGGACTTTCCCGATTTCCGACTTCCGCTTACAAGGTCCCAATCTGGAAAAATTGCCGCCTCTCATTCCGGTGCTGGCACGTCTGTAAGGCAATCATGACCTTCCCGGCAATCATTTCGGTTCTGGCGCTTGCGGGCGCCCAGGACGCCACGCCTTATGCCCAACCCCAAGGCGTTTCCGAGCCGTCTCGACTGGCGATAACGCCCACTATCGATGGCACGATCGCACTTGATGAGTGGGACTTCTTCACGAAGTCGAACGATGGAGAGACTTACTTGCAGTGGGAGCCCGGCCGATTGTATGTTGCTGGGAAGATTCCGGTAGATCGTGATCTTGTTCTGAGTCTCGATAACAACCAAGATGGCTGGCTGGTGGGGAAGGACAGCTTTGAGTTTCGCTTGCGGATGGTGGACGGCAAGGCGAAGCTTATCTGTAGACAGCTCGATGCCACCAATGTAGCGGGCCCAAAGTGGGTGGGATTACCGGCATTTGAGAAGGTAGCCCTTATTCAGGCCAAGTCGAACGAGGCCACAGTGCAGATGGAAGCGGCAATTCTCGACCCTGGCCTTGGCCTTTTGCCGGTTCGGGCAGATGAAAAGTATTTGATGCGGATTGATGTGGTTGCCCAGTCAGCCCAGGATGCCGAGCCCTTCTATCCTCGAGTGGGGACCCTTGTGAAACTCATGAAGGAGCGGGCGAGCGCAATGCCGGTTGGGCTCACCTGGAAAGTGGAGGATAGGGGACGCGAATTGATTCCCGGCGAGTCCAGCAGAATCCGATTTTCCTTTAGCGCCAAAGAGGACGTTGGATTGCGTAAGATCGAGATTAAGCCCATGGGTCCTTTAGCCGATCACGCGACGGTCATTGGCCAGCCATTCCCAGCATTTGACAAGAAGGGTCGAACCTTTGTGGACTATCAGGCCAAGACCACTGCCGATGCGCCGACGGGCTATCACCTGGTTTCAACAACGCTTATGACTGCCGATGGTAGTCCAGCAGTGATCCAGGCGAGCGTCCGAGTTTCTCCAATAGTCGATATGGCGTTGGCGAGCCAAGTGCTTGAGATAAAAAGTGGCGACCAAGAGGTGAAGATTGCCTTCCTGATTCGATCAAATGCACCGAACCGTCTGGAAGGCAACTCCACCGTCATAGCTCCGGCCGGTTGGGAAGTAACTGGCGGGGACGAGACAAGCTTTACGATCAATAGGACCCGAGAAGGCGTTCGCCGAATCCTAACCGTCAGAATCCCAGCTGAAGCGGCAGGAACGTTTGCCTTTCGATTCAAGGCCGTCATTGGGCAAAAGGAAGTCGAGGTCGTCGACTGGATGCGAGTCGTCAGAAAGTAGCCATATTCAGCTTCCTTTGACTTTTATCTCCAGTTTCACAAGATTCGCCACAAGATTACAGTGTCGATGCTGGAACTAGCCGGAAACTTTGTGCCGATCGTGACCCCCTTCACGGACGACGGTTCCATGCTGAGCGAGGTTCGGCTTGCAAGATTGCTTCGGTGGTATTTGGGCCAAGGCGTCGCCGGGTTCGCGGTTGCTACGGAGACCGGGGAATTCGGAACCCTTACCCTCGGCGAGCGGAAACAGCTTGTCGAACTGGTGCAAAGGGAAACTCAGAACGCTTTGCCCATGATCGTTAACATCTCCACGCTGGCGACTTCGGCTTGTTTGGATTTGGCGCAGCATGCATCTCGGCATGGCGCAAGGTTAGTGACGGTGATTCCGCCCTATTTCGGTGCGTTCACCCAATCGGAGCACATCGAGCATGTGCGAGTGATCGCCAACCATTCGAGCTTGCCTATCGTGGTTGTCGATCCACAAGAGACCCTCTCGGAAGAAGCAACCTCAGCCATTTCTCACCAGCCGAACGTGTCTTTGGCATGGCCCAGGCAGGATCTGCATCGTAGCCACGCCGATTGGTTTCGATGCTACGGCGTAGGGGTCGACCCGGGATTCGGGATTCCGGATTCGAGCGATGCCGATTTCGTTCTGCGAAACAGAGCCGCCGTCGCCAAGACTCTGTTGCTGGACTTCGACCTGGAGGTTGGTTCTCCGCGAATGCCGGTCCAGCCGATTCCCTATCGCGAAATTAGAAAGGCTGGGTAGCGACTCGCCCAGTCCTTGGTCCAAACCCGATGGTCTGGTACAATAACAAAGTTACGAATTGCGATCGCATCCATCTCGCATCCAAGAATTCCGCCTTCAGGCCTTTCCTGTCACCGAGATCGCAGCCTTCACTATCCGTACCGCAATAACAGGAGGCCATATTGGCAACAAAAACCCTTTACGTCGGCAATCTTCCTTACTCTATTAACGAGGGAGATCTTCAGAATCATTTCGCACCATACGGCGGTACCAACGCCCGCATCATCGAGGGTCGTGGCTTTGGCTTCATCGACATCGATGCCGATCAGCTTGAGGCAGCAATTGCCGACAAGAACCAGAAGGATCTTGGCGGTCGCACTCTCACCGTAAACGAAGCCCAGCCTAAGGGTAGCGGCGGCGGTGGCGGCGGTGGCCGATCCGGCGGCGGTG
>JACMJO010000008.1 GCA_014380605.1 Fimbriimonadaceae bacterium
GCTTTTTTGACCTCGGCGATCAAGGCAATCCGGTGCTGAGAATTTGCCAGGGTGTTTTTGAACGGCAGTAACCGCTTATCGGTGGCCTCGTCCTTGAGTTGGCCGATCGAGACACGTCTCTTAGCATCCTCGATCTCCTCAAGTTTTGTGGCAAAAATCCGCTCGAGAATGTTCAAGCGCGAGAACACGCCCCAATAAACTTCTCCAACGCCTCGATGGCGTGGCCATCTCTGATGGTGGCTTGCGCCATCAATCTGGCTTCGGTTAGGTCAGGGGCGAGGCCACTAAGCCAGATCGCCATCGCCGCACTCGGCAAAATAGCTTTCGACCGTTTTGAATCGACCTCCGAGATCGCCAGCTGAAGAATCGTCGCGTTCTCCGCCGCATCATCGCCGGGCTCAAGCGCGCCAGCATCGATGGTTTGAAGCCCAAAGTCGCTCGGTCCGATCGTTGTCGAACGCACTTCCCCATTCAGAACGAATGCCGCCTTGGTCTTCTCACATGGGGAGATCTCGTCTAGTCCGTCTTCCCCGTGTACGACAACGGCTCGCTCGGCCCCAAGTTTGGCAAGCGCGTGGGCCATCGGATCGACCATCGCCGAATCATAGACGCCGATCTGTTGCCGTTTCGCCCCCGCTGGGTTTGCAAGAGGCCCTAACTGATTAAAAACGCTTCGGAAACCTAGCTCTTTCCTCGCCTTGCCCACATGCCTCATTCCAGGGTGATGGACCGGCGCAAACATAAACACAATTCCGGACTCCTTAAAGATCCGTTCAAGTTTGGCAAGGTCTTCCTGTAGTTTGGCCCCTAGAGTTTCCAAGACGTCTGCGCTTCCACAATTGCTGGTAACGGATCGGTTGCCATGCTTGGCGATTTTCACCCCTGCGCCAGCGGCCACGAATGCGGCGGCGGTCGAGATGTTGAAACTGCTCTTTCCGCCCCCGGTTCCGCAGGTATCCACCACTCCGTCCCCGAGATCGAGGCGCTTGGCCCTTTCACGAAGCGCGGTGGCGAACGCCGCAAGCTCGATCGGGCTGGCACCTTTGATTCTTAAGGCGGTCAAGGTTGCGCCGATCTGGGCATCTGATGCCTCCCCGTCCAGAAGCCAGGCCATTAACTCCAGAGCATCTGGTGAACTAAGGTCTTTCTGTTCCAACAAGGGCTGGATCATGTCGAGGAAAGGCATGTGGACATTTTAGTTTGATGGCCTGCTGGATTGCTCAAGTTCTTCTGCCTCTGCCATGTGCGGATTGAGAGATTGGGGAGTGGTAATATTCGACCGATGCAATCCGAATATCTCGGAATTCTGCTTTTGGTGGCAGTAGCCGCCGTCCTTTGCGGCGCGATGGTCACGCTTAGCTGGGTGCTTGGGCCGAAGAAGAACACTCCATATAAGGAATCCCCTTACGAGTGCGGCGTGGCTCCTACTGGAGACGCAAAAGAGCGATTTCCAATCAAGTTCTACCTGGTCGCGATTGTCTTCATCCTGTTCGATATCGAAGTTGTCTTCCTGTGGCCGTGGATGACGGTGTTCAAGGCAAGCGACACCGCCTTCATGATCACAAGCTTCATCTCGTTCGCTCTTTACATGCTGACGTTTATCGTGGGCTACATCTATGTCATCCGGGTTGGCGCGATCGATTGGGACGAGACGACTTCATTGGAACCAGCCAAGCTAGGGGAGATCGACCCTGAACGCGAACAGCCAGAGATGTTGCCTGCAGCCGGAGCGACCGCCTGATGCCTTATCCGATGCTTGAGAACGAACGATTGGAGACTTCACTTATTCGGGCAAAGTTTGGAGAGTCCCTGTTGAAGGTCAAGGAGTTTCGGGGCGAAACCTTCCTTTGCGTAGATCGAGCGAAGATCGTCGAGATCGTCGAGTTTCTCAAGGAAGATCTGGAACTTGCATACGATTATTTCGTGGAGTGCGTGGGCGCCGATTACAGCCGCTGGGAGCATGAGCGCGATCTGCCCGAGAGGTTTGAGGTGGTTTACAACCTCTTTTCAACCAAGCATTCCTCACGCTTGTTCTTAAAGGTTGGGGTCGACGAAGGGCAGAGCATTCCGACCCTTAAAGATGTTTTTCTCGGCGCCGAGTACCCGGAGAAAGAGATCGGCGACCTGTATGGAGTTCACTTCAAGGGTAACGAACTGGAGCCAGGCGAGAGGTTCTTGCTCCCCGACGACTGGATCGGATACCCGCTTCGGAAAGAGTATCCGCTCGGAGGAGAAGACGTTTTGTTTGACCAAGGCGATCGCGGTCCAGCGGTTGAGGACGTCAGCATGCCGCATGCGGGCGAGAGTTTTGAAGGGAAGACGGGCTCAGAAGACGTTTCTGGCAGATAAATTGTAAAAAATCGTTTGATTTTCCCAGTCGTTGTGTTATCATAAGCATGTTATTTTGCCCATTTCATATGGGTCGATTGATTGGCCGGAATCCGCTTCTTGCGAAGCAAATTGAAGTTGACAGCAGGTTTCTGCTTGAGTTGGATTAGCAAAAGGGGCCGCTTGGTCCTGCACTCTCCTCCAAGTAGTTTCCTGTTTTCCTCAGCGTTTGTTTGGCATTTTATGCTTGCGAGGTCTTCTTCGGCACAAAAGTTGAAGACAGACGTAGAAGGCATAGTGGCTAGAGGAATCTGGCCGATGTTCGTAAAAATGAAGAAAGGACCTCGACCATCATCAAGAATTTCTTGACTTGGACGACGACTTTCGAATAGCGATGTGGAACATTTCAAAAACGTTCGACGTCACTAGACTGATCTTAATATCTTCCTTTGGAGGAAATCATTGAATAGCCGAAAAGCGTTTACGCTTATTGAACTCTTAGTTGTTATTGCCATCATCGCGATTCTCGCGGCGATCCTCTTCCCAGTTTTCGCCCAAGCCAAGGCTGCGGCAAAGAAGTCTTCGTCTCTTTCGAATGTGAAGCAGACTGGGCTTTCGTCAATCATCTACCAAGCTGACTATGACGACATCATGCCGATCATCAACGAATACGGGCAGACCGGCGTCAACAACGGCGCCTACGTATACTTCGGTAACCGGGGCGTTATTCCCTGGACTCAGTTGATCCAGCCATACATGAAGAATGTTGATATTCTCATGGATCCCCAAGGCCCACAGCCTCTGGCGAGCCCCGCTGGATTTAACGTTAATGTGAGCAAGTTGTTCACCCCAATGTATGGCTATAACCCATACTTGATTCAGGGTGGCGTGAGCTATCCATACAGTGCTGGGGGCGGAACTCTTCACAACCCACGAAGTCAGACGGCAATTGGCCGAGTGGCTGATACCGTTATGTTCCAGCAGAAGTATGCCAACTCAGAGCATGCTTCGAACAACTTCTACAGCGGTTATTACTATGGCCCAGGAACATTCTTCATTGGCCTGAGCACGGATCCGCCCAACTGCTATGACACGGGCAACCTTTACTACTGCGCTGCTGGCTGGGGAGACAACGGTTTCTACGGCGGTACTGGTGGTCTAAAGTTGCTCAAGAACGTCGAAGCAGCTGGCGCCTGGACAGGTGGCGCTTCGCTTCGCGGAATGAGAACTTCAGTTGCCGTATTCTGCGACGGTCACGCTGCGGTTAAGCCTCCCGGATACTTTGCCGAGGGTACGAACTACAACGGGGCTAAGAATGCCGCTGGTATTCCAATCCAGCTCGAGACTCAGGTCGCGGTCACAGACATCAGCAGAGAAAGATACATGGGTCTATGATGAAGAGAATCGCTCTCTTCGCCTTAGTTGTGTCGGCAATCATGGTTGCTGGATGCGGTTCTTCCTCGAAGGATGAAGCATCTTCCTCAGCTCCCGTGGGCGACACGACTCCCACCAATGCTGCCGGTGAAAAGGCAACGGGCGCAGGAATGCAATCGGCACCTGCACCTACGCCAGGACCAACCACAGGTTAGTCCGCTCTCCAAAAAGAGCCCCCGAGAGATCGGGGGCTCTTTTTTTAAGTGCACCTCCTTGGTGAATGTTCCCGGCGACCGCCAGGTCGAGTGACCTTAGAAGAAATTCTGTTGCCAATATGAGAAACCCGTGATAGAATAACTTGGCGCTCATCCATGAGCGTCGAGACGAATATTTTTTCCTCACTGGAGGTTTTTGTGAATAGCCAGAAGCGAGCGTTTACGCTCATTGAACTTTTAGTTGTAATTGCGATCATCGCGATCCTTGCCGCCATCCTTTTCCCCGTGTTTGCACAGGCGAAAGAAGCTGCTAAAGACTCCTCGAATTTGAGCAATACCAAACAGATCGGCCTAGCTGCCATCATGTACGGCTCAGACTACGACGACGTGTTTCCACTGATCCAGCGGCACGAGCCACAGTACACCGCTACTTTCGGCGTTGCCACCTGGCAGACCGAATGCCAGCCTTACATTAAGAACTGGGAAATCATGTTCCACCCTAAGAACAGCAAGGGCAGCCCGGCATTCAAGACGTGGCAACAAATGCTGAACTATGGCGCCGTGCCTCGGTCGGCAAACATGAACCTTACGGCCATGGGTCCCCGAGACTACACTGAGAGCACCACTGCCTTGGGATCGTTCTCAAGACGTGTGTGTAACAGCCAACCATGTCGATACACGGGCGTGATGGGTATCGGTTGTCAGGGTGCGAGTTGCACTGGCTCTCTCGGTTATCCGGCTGCAACTACGACTAATTCGAGCATGGCTTCTCTCTCGCAGACATCGGTTGACCAGGTTGCTTCCACCATTCTGGCGTCAGAAGGCTCCATGTGGGACTTGTGGATGGGATACGGTCTTGACGGTATCTTGACATATGGCGTCATGTGGACTCCTGCAGACTACAACGTGCAGGCTCTTGGGACGTTCACTATGGCAGGTCCTCACGGACGCAAGGCCGCCAGGCCACAGTCTCCAGACGGCGCTTGCACGCCCGCGAACTGTAGTGGAATGGCGTTCGGAATCGTTAACGGAATTAACACTTCCGTCTATGCGGACGGACATGCCAAGGCCAGTAACTACCGAGGCGGCGCAATGAAGATTGCCCAAGTCTCCAGCGGAGCATGGGTCATCACCAGTATGTGGCCGCAGGGAGGATTCTAAACCTTGAAGATTAGGCCGATTGCCTTTGCAGCAGTTGTTGTAATGGCTTGTTTGTTGATGGTCGGTTGCTCCTCTTCGGATCAGCAATCCGCGAATTCTGCGCCAGACTTGAAGGGTGCACCTCCGACGAAAAATCCGCCGGGTGTGGCAGCCGGTGGCGGCCCAGCAGCTGGTACTCCCACCGCTCAGCCGAACTAGGTCGGCCTGCTACTCGTGAATCCCAACCGCGCTTTTGCGGTTGGGATTCTTTTCTTTGGGACGTCCTGTTTTTCCTCACATTTGTGCTTCCGAGAAAATTGACCTACGACTTAGTGGTGCTAACTCCACGCGCCCGAATACGACTTGCGGTAACCTATCTGTAGCATGTCCCAACAAGCTTTCATGCCCTCTACCGAGGCGGTTTTCCAGAAGATTGGGGAAAACACCATGGTCGTCAATATGGGGCCACAGCACCCCTCGACCCATGGCGTCCTGCGCGTTATTTGCGAGTTGGAAGGCGAGGTTATCGTCAAGTGCAAGTGCGTCATCGGCTACCTCCACACCGGGATGGAGAAAGAGGCCGTGTATCAGCAGTATCACAAGTGCGTCGTGATGACCGACCGCATGGACTACCTCAATGCCAATGGGAACAACCTTGCCCATGCTCTGGCGGTAGAAAAGCTCCTCGGCTGCGAAATCCCCAAGCGCGCCCAATACCTGCGGGTCATTCTGGCAGAGCTCAGCCGGATTGCCTCCCACTGCGTTTGGCTAGGAACCCATGCCCTCGACCTTGGGGCGATGACGCCGTTCTTCTACATCATGCAGCAGCGCGAACTCGTCTTGGACATGTTCGAGATGTTCTCGGGGGTGCGGATGATGCCCTCATGGATTGTCCCTGGGGGTCTTAGGGGCGATATGCCGGTTGGATTCGAGAAGAAGGTCTATCCATTCTTGGAAGGCTTCATCAAGGAGCTGACGGTTGTCGAGAATCTGCTGGTGGAGAATCCGATTTGGAAGGAGCGGACCTACGATGTCGGCGTTCTCACTGGCAAGCAAGCCTTGGAGCTTGGCTGCAGCGGCCCAATCGCTCGGGCCAGCGGGGTCGCGTTCGACCTGCGGAAGAGCAATCCCTATTGCTGCTATGAGGACTTCGATTTCCAGATTCCTGTAGGTTCAAGAGGCGACGTTTACGACCGGTTCCTGGTACGAATCGCAGAGATGAAGGAAAGCGTCAAGATCATTAAGCAGGCGATGGACAAGCTTCCCGAGGGCGATTTCCGAACAAGCGACCGCAAGATTTCGCCTCCGCCACGTGAGGAGCTGGATACGTCGATGGAATCTTTGATCCACCACTTCAAACTCTTTACTGAAGGTTATCATCCACCGGTTGGAGAGGCTTATGCGGCGGTGGAGGGGTCGAAGGGAGAACTTGGCTTCTATATCATCAGCGATGGCTCCAATCGTCCGTATCGATGGCATGAACGACCTTCCTCGTTCATGAACCTGAAGGCGCTGGAAGTCCTGGCCATTGGGCGTCTGATTGCCGACGTCATCGCGATCATCGGATCGATCGACATCGTGCTTGGCGAAA
>JACMJO010000089.1 GCA_014380605.1 Fimbriimonadaceae bacterium
CTGGATTCGCTAAAATCTGCGAACAACCGGTTGCCAATTGAACGCAAAATGCGTCCAATGAGTGTGCATGGCAATCGGATTTGACGCAACTACAGTCAACTGAGCCCGTCAAGGGTGGATTCTGAAGGCCTTCGCCAAGCTAGGTAGTCTGAAGCCCGGCAGTGGTCGGTCAAGGTTCACGATCGCCCATGTTCTCGCACCGCATCCGCCCTTTAGTTTCGGTCCGAATGGAGAGAAGAAACCACGAAACGGCCCATTTGGCTATTGGGATGGAAGCGATTACATGGAATTTGTCGGTAATACCGAGGAGTACCGTGCTGGTTACGCCGACCAAGCGAAGTTCGTGGGAAAGCAGATGCTTTCCGCCATAGACAAGCTTCTGGCCAGCTCAAAAGAACAGCCCGTCATCATCCTCCAAGGCGATCATGGTCCGAAGAAAGGCCTCGATCAAGCCAGTCTCGCCAAAACCGACGTGAATGAGTGCTTCCCGATACTAAACGCCTATCTGGTTCCAGAGGCGGTGAAGTCCAAGCTCTACCCTGGTATCACCCCGGTCAACACATTCAGGGCTATCTTTCGGGAGATGTTTGGGGACAGCCTTCCCAATTTGCCCGACCGAAGCTGGTACTCGCCTTATCCTCAGCCGCTCGAGTTTACGGAAGTGACCAGCCAAGTTAAATAGGGAAGATGGTGCGCGGGAAAGGACTCGAACCTTCACGCCTTGTGGGCACTACCACCTCAAGGTAGCGCGTCTACCAATTTCGCCACCCGCGCGCAGAGGGGGATTATACCGGAGCCATGGAGAGAATGGGGACAATGCTTGGGATGCGTTAGGGTTAGTGCGGATTAGTCAGGTTTTGCTCGGATACCAAATCCACACCCATCCTAACAACCCGAACCAATCCAAACAAACCCTAACGACCTCAATTAACCAACATCGGCATGAACACGCCACCAACGACCGATCTGGCCTGGAATCCCGACATCTTCCCATCATGGGTATGGAACCAGTCGGTCATGGGGACTCTAGAACTTGTCTCGTTGGCCCATTTCCAAAGCGGTGAAACATGCTTATCAAACTCCACCCGAGAGTCCGACAAGCAAGCAGTCCAGACGCACCAGTCGAGCTTGGTGTAGGTGCTTCGATTATCGAGCGGGAGACCGTATTTGGCCATCTTCTTGGCATAGAAGGCGAGCTCCTTCTGGTAGATCTCCTTCGGGAACAGGTTCAGCTTTAGAACCTTGTCCCAAACCAAGTTGTACTTCTGACTCCAGGTTCCTGGCTTGTCGAAGGCTAAGCGGAAGTGATCGCCATCGTCTGCCATCTTGACCCACTCTTTGGCCATCTTCTCTGCCTCGGCGCGGACTTTGGTGGCCCGGGAATCGGTCTTGCCCAGCAACGTCGCCCGCATCTTGGCATAGGAGCCTAGGCCGACGATGGCCTTCAAAGAAAGATTTGCATTGTGGGCAAGGTGCCCGGCAAAGTCGTCGGTGCATAGTTGGTTGTCGGGATCAAGGCCCTTCTCAAGCAGATAAGTCGCCCACTTGTCGAAGATCGGCAAATACTCTTTAGCAAACTCCTTAGAGCCTTTCGATTCGACGAGAGCGGCGACCAATATCAGCATGTTGCCGCACTCTTCGACCGGCATCTGATTCTCTTCCGTCCGCTCGCCACCCCCATAAACCTGACCGTTTGCGAGGGGATACTGCCCAAGGTCGTGAGGCGCAAAGGGGAATCTCCACCGAGGAGTTGCCGAGTAGATCATGAGCGGGCGAAGATTCGCCTCCAGCAACTCGGGATTCAACCATAGCATGATCGGAGCCGCTGGATAAAGAACATCCACAGTCCCTATGCAACCGTTGCTGAAATTCTCCTTGCTGAACATCATCGGCTTGCCGTCGATGTCCGCCACGATCTTGTGCGCCGCAAACGCCTGCCGATAGGACAGCACCGCCAGGTCCGCGAACTCCGGACCGCCTCGCTCGCTTGTCTCCTTCCGAATCCTGCTATCCAGAACTTCAGACTCCTTAAGCCATTTCGGATAGTTCTGTAAGGCGTTCTGAATCACGTTCTCAAAGGAACCCAGGTGATACCGAGCGTACGACGGGACCGGCCGACGAAGCCATTCGAGCGAATCGATGTCGTCGTAAGCCATCGCGACGTACTTTTCTTCCCCGGCCTTCAAATCAAAAGCCGAGGACAGCACCGGCCAGTTCCGATTCGCGGGACGAGGCATCGCCAGATCATCGCTTGTGGGCAAAGTTCCGTCTTTAAAGAATGAGCCCCGGCACTCGCTGTCGCTGCTTAGTGCTGATTTGGCTCCCGCTGGCGGAATCATGTAGAGATAACCCCAGTCGATGCGGTGGTCGTCGCCAGATCGGTTTAAGGTCTTCTGATCCTGGGTTCCCATCCGAAGCGCCTCGATCCCGGCGATCTTGACTCGACCCCACTGGACCTTCTGATCAACTTTGTCCACCACCCACTCCGAGGTCGCGTCCATATAGACCTCGACCTTGTGGGCTTTTGTATCTGCCGCTTCCCACGAGAATCGGACGTAAGCCACCGGAGTGGACAGCGCGATCAGGTCCTCGGCGAGCGCAGGTGAGGTGAACTTAACCTTGAGCTGAACGCCGCTCCCCTCGAAAGTGTAATGCGTCGTGGTTGCCTCGACTCTGCACTCCGTCTGATTCAAAGCGGGCCAGTTGCCACCGGGCGAGCCGGCCCAGCGGAAGGTCTTGCCGTCGATCCGCACCAGTCCGCACAGAGCTTGGGTAGCGCCAGTCCAATGCTTCGTCCAGCCGTCAGTCAGCTTGTCGTTGAAGCTCCAAACGCTGAAGAACGGGTCGTGGGCGATGAGCGGAATAGCAGGCGGGCGGAACGTGACAGGACTCATGGTCAGAACGGCTGCGAAGGTCGCGAGCATTTGTTCAGCTTCGCATATCAAAGCCTGCAAATCAACATTGATATTTGATAGGAGCCACAGGTAGTGAGTTGGCCTTTACTTTTCCGCGTTCACCATTTGACCGGAAACCCTGGGCGATGAATCTACAATCACCCGATGGCGAAGATTCCCCTGTACTACACGTTTGGCAACCACATGCACTGGGTGGATATGCAGTGGCTATGGGGCTATCACGTGCTTCCGGGGTCGATCCGGGACATGCTCCATTTCTGCCGAGAGACTGGGGCTCGTGGCAATGTCAACTTCGATGGAATCGGCTACGAAAAGCTAGCCGCGGAGGACCCGGAGGCACTGGCTGAGCTTCGAGAAGCAGTCCAAGCAGGAATCATCGAGCCCGTTGGATGCTCCTACGGACAGCCTTACGGGCTGTTTCATGGTGGAGAATCGAACATCCGCCAGAGGGTCTATGGAGCGCGGGCGGTCCGGCGGTTGTTGGGAGTTTGGCCCAAGACCTTTTGGGAAGAGGAGTTCGATTTCTTCCCTCAGCTTCCCCAGATGCTTAGAGGATGCGGATTCGAATATGCGTCCCTATTCTTCCAATGGACCTGGCACACTCCCGAGGTCCCTAAGGAGGACGTCCCGGTGGTTTGGTGGGAAGGGCAGGATGGATCAAGGCTGCTTTGCGCGGCTCGGAACAAACTAAACCTCCACCAATGGCCCGAGGACATGAACGCGACCTTCGCGGAACTTGCCGACTCTCCCCCGACGCCCGACGCCTCACACCCCACGCCCCTCATCCTCCAATGGCTAGAACTAATGCCCTCCCCCGACTGGATGTGCCGCAGCGAACTTCTTCTGCCCAAGATGCGAGAGCTATTGGCGGACGAGCGCTTTGAAATCAAAATGGCAACTCTTGGCGAGTATCTGCGACGTAGCATCGGCTTCCAGCCGATGCCCATGTCAGCCTTCCAGGCTGACCACTCGCCAACCAGCCCCACAATCGCCAACTTCCTTCCGAACGAGGAAAGAGAACTAACCATCCGCCAAGGCGCCAAACTCCCCCACTGGACCCACGACCGGGCAATCTACCACGTCACCTTTCGCCTCGCCGACTCGGTCCCTAAGCAAGTCCAAGAAGAGTGGTCCGCCGAACGTCAGCGCCTGGACCGACTAATTGCCGAAAACCGACTCTCCGACAAAGAGAAGTTCGAGTACCAGCGCCTGTACACAGAGAAGATTGAGAATTTCCTCGATGCGGGCCACGGCGACTGCCTCCTCGCCAATCCGATAGCCGCCGAAATCGTCGCCCGAACCCTCCAGCATTTCGATCTCGATCGATATCGGCTATGGGCATGGGCAGTTATGCCAAACCATGTTCACGCGGTAGTTGAACCAGTCTCGAACGACCTTGCTGAGATCGTCCATAGTTGGAAATCCTTCACCAGCAATCGCATCAACGAGGTTCTCAGTCGCCAAGGAACTGTTTGGCAACGCGAGTACTACGACCACATCGTTCGAAACTCAGTTTCCATAACCAGAGTGTCCAAGTATGTCGAAGAAAATCCAACCAAGGCCGGACTCGTTAACTGGCCATGGGCAAAGAACAACTGGACCAATGCAGATGAGACCCAAAGGCAAGATGCCTTCGGAACACATCGGCTGGAAGCCGATGCTACGATCCCCGTCCGCAAATACTCGATGGATGATGTTTGGCACGGGATGTCGCTGGGCAAAAATGCGGATTACATCCGGCAGGAATCTCGCGATGCCGAGGAAGCTCTGACATCGGCCGAAGCTCTATTTTCAACCTTGTCGTTGTTTGGAAGACCCTATGCGCAGTGGGATGTGTATCCGACTTGGGAATTAGAAGAAGGATGGCGAAAGCTGCTTTCTGCCCAGCATCATGATAACGATGAATGCGAGGGCCTTTGCGCCAGGGTCGCTTATGCAGACTATCAGTGGCTCCAATCTCAAAAAAACGAGTTTGCTGATCGTCTTCGACGCCATTTCAAGGGATTCCCGGAAAAAGCCGGGTTCTTCAATCCCAATGGATGGGAGGCTTTCGGACTGCCAGCCTTCAGTTTTGGCCCGCGTCCAGAAGAGCGACCTTCTCCAAATTGGTTGGTAGGAGAGAAGACCGCCTCAATCGTTTACGAAGGGATGCGAATTGAAATCGATCTGGACTCAGCGAAGGTCACTCAGTTTTCAACAAAAGACTTTTCTGATGGCGTGTTCTCTGCCCCAGTATCGCTTCTTCCGGTTCCGAGTGAGCATGTGAAGATCGATGACTTGGATTGGGAAGCCGACGAGATGTCGGTGACTCTCCGGGCCAAAGTCAATGGCCAATCCTACTTAAGCCGTCTGATGATCGATGCAGAGAATGGCGCTTTACAGATTCACACGAGCTGTTGGCACAAATCTCCTCTTGTTGGCGGATTCAAAGGTGCGCTGAAACTCGAATTCCCATTCCGCAGCCTGGGCCAATTCATTCGTACGGATACTCCCTACGGGGTCGTTGAAGTTGAAGGCAAGTCCAAGGGCCACAAGAAGTATCCGACCGGCGACTGGATGACCTCGCCTCAGTGGTTTGAAGAGGTCGAGAACGCTTTCTTCGGTCTCAGCTTCGTCGACTTCCGTGAGGGCTCCCGAGGAGTCCTGGTTCAACAGAGGTCGCCTAAGCAATGGTTCCGTAAAGGTACTTCAGTGGAGTGTGTGCTTGGTAGTTATGATCCTTGGGACGAGGCTGTTTTCAGGGACGAGTTGGATTGTGTCCTGACTATCATTCCGCACGGAGAGATGTCCTCGTCGACTTGCTGGAAGGTCTCCAACACAAAGGAGCCGATTCGCCTCTGGAGATCGCCCGAGCCGTTCACCGCCATTTCCTGCAACGCTCCCAATGTCATCCCCACCGCCTTCTACCGGGAGACCGAAGACTTCTCCGGCAAGCATGTCAAAAACTATGCGGGTCTAGGAATGGGCTATCCATTTGTCGTTCGTTTGGTGGAGTTTGATGGAATCGAAACTGAAGCCACGCTCACCGTTGGAGGCACCGTCGCCCAGGCTTACAAGACCAACCACCTCGGACAGATTCTCGAGGAGCTTGGCAACCCACTGATCGTGAAAATGCGCCCCTACGAGATCGCGACGATCTACATGGACATCGTGGAAGGTCGCAAACAAACCCGCGATCTGGACGCTAAACGCCAGATTTGGGCGGCTGTCCACCGGGTAGAGGACTAGAAAATTACGACCATCCCCGGTGCAGAACGCTGAATAATAAGACATGACCAGGCGGGAATTCCTTGTTGGCACGAGTTCTGCGTTTTTGTCGCTCCAGCTGCCGATGCGACCTAGCCAAGGGCGAACCGTGAGGGCGGCGGTGGTGACCGATGTTCACCACGGCCTTGCCCCCGATGCTCAAGTTCGCTTCGATGCGTTCCTAAGCGCCACAAAGCAGAGACGTAACCTTGACCTCGCCATTCAGATGGGCGATTTCTGCCATCCCGGCGAAGCATCTCAGACCTTCGTGAAAGGCTGGCGAGACCTCGATCTGCCACAACTAAACGTACTCGGCAACCACGACATGGATCGAGGCACCAAGCGGCACATCATGGATCACTGGGGGATGAAGGAGCCGTTTGGAAGTTACGATTTCGGCGATTTCCGGTTCATCATCCTGGATCTAAACCACTACCGCAAAGGTAAAGAGTTGAACTCCTACGCTTACGGCAACTACTTCGCTTCTGGCATCACTCATAACTGGGCTGACCCGGAGCAACTGCAATGGTTTCAGCGCGAGCTGAGTCGGGGCGAGAAGCCAACGATCCTCTTGTCACACCAGCCTCTTGGTTTTGGCACGCCAGGCAATCCACTGCCGCCTGAACAAGAAGAGGTATTCGAGGCGATCCTATCCGCCCGGAGGTCAAACCCAAAGGGCGCGGTCGTGGCTTGCCTCTGCGGACATATGCATGTGGATAGGCTAGAGAAAGTTCACGGAATCCCATGCCTTTGCATCAACTCCGCCAGCTACTTCTGGAGTGGCGGGATGCACGCATATCGCGAACCGCTTTTCGCATTCCTTGAATTCAACCCGTCTGGCGAACTGAGGGTTTTTGGGCGGAGAGGCCAGTTCGTGAAGGAGCCTCCCGCCGTAGAGGTAGCTGGTAAATCCGCGTCGATCTCAGACTATCGCCTGCGTCTCTCACGCTTGGGCGGTTGGTAGCACTCAAGGCTTCAGGGAAACTCGAAAATCGGGAGACTCC
>JACMJO010000090.1 GCA_014380605.1 Fimbriimonadaceae bacterium
AGCCTTGACTTTAACCCGGTTGTCGACCTCCTTAGAGTCGTAACCGGAACTGGTCAGAATGCACGTGTGAACCCGAACACAGGTGCTCTCGTGAGCTTGGACACCGCTCTCTCCTCTTCTCTCCTGATCTCCGGAATTGCGTACAGCAACAATAACGTAGGCGCGTCGTCGACGACGCTGTACGGCTATGACTTCCTCTCTGACAACGTGGGCACGATCGGAGGTCTGAACGGGGTTCCGTCTCCCAACGGAGGAACCTTTAACGTTGTTGGCAATTCGGGAATCGTGACGGGCGATGCAGGTCTGGGATTTGACATCAGCGGAGCGACGGGCAACGCGTACGTCACCGTCGATGACTTCAACGGCAGCCCCGGAGTCAATGCTGAGTTCTTCAGCATGAATCTCGGCACTGGAACCATTACTCAGATTGGCGCCGACGACATCTTCCCGGTGCTGGACATCTCCGTGGCTCCTCAGGTCGTTCCTGAGCCGGCAACGATGGCCGCTCTCGGATTGGGCGTGCTGGCGCTCATCCGACGAAAGCGAAAGAACTAACTTCTCACGCTTAAGCCCTGCGAGCATTGCTCGCGGGGCTTTTTTGTTGCTCCTTTGAGATGCCTTGGGGCTTTGGTTCTTGCAGACCCCAATTTTGAGGCGTGCGCACCCTGAGGCATCCTAGGTGTTTCGACTTCGCGGCATGGCGACACTCTGCCTGGCATAGCCCGCGGGCCGCTCTCGCTCAACATGACGCCGTGCATATCTTCAAGGGTTGGTGAGTTTGACCCCGCATCGGGCGGCCAGTTCCTCGATCATGAGTTCGTACGGGACCTCGAGGCCGTTACGGCTCCAGCCTACGGGAACCTTGACTCGGCCGGAGACGATATAGGCGTAAGGCTTTATGACGAGGTTGCCCTTGTCCAAGAGAATCGAGACCGAATCGCCTTTCGCGGAGATTTCGGTAACCCGCTTGTACTCCACCGACTTGATGGAACCGCCTTTGACAACGTCGAAATGGTTCTCTTGAAGGACGTATTCGCTGGCCTCGGCCTGTCGATGGAGCATGTCGGCCCATGCGCTGCGGCCCAGGTCGAACAGGGCTCCGGCGGCATCGGCGACATTGGCTCCCACCTTCTTGAAGTCGCTCCGATCCCGGCCAGGATCGACTGCGTCCTTGCCCTTGTTCTTGGCCGACTTGCGGAAGGTGTCGGCAGCGGTCTCTAGCCAGCGGATAGCTTCGCCCGGTTTATAGCGGATCGGTTCCATGCGTAGCCGATTATAGGCAGTGCGCGCAGGGAATCCAAATGGGTCCTGAGGCTTTGGAGATCATTCGGTTTTGTTGGGTCGCACCGAATCGACCTCTGACTGCGTAGACTGCAAGTTAGATGGAATACAGAAAACTTGGCCGCACTGGCCTTCAGGTGAGTCCGCTGTGCTTGGGCACCATGAACTTTGGCCCCCAGACAACCGAGGCTGACAGCTATGCGATCATGGATCGAGCCTTGGAGCTGGGAATCAACTTCTGGGATACCGCCGACGTTTATGGTTGGCAGAAGGGCGAAGGAGTCACCGAGCAGATCATCGGCCGCTACTTTGCCCAAGGCGGTGGGCGTCGCGAGAAGGTGGTTTTGGCGACCAAGGTCTATGGCGACATGGGCGACTGGCCCAATACCTCGCGATTGAGCGCACTGCACATTCGCAAGGCTTGCGAGGACTCGCTGCTGCGGCTGAAGACCGACTACATCGACCTCTACCAGTTCCACCACATCCACCGAGAAACGCCGTTCGACGAGATTTGGCAGGCTTGCGAACTGCTGGTTCAACAGGGGAAGGTGATCTACTTCGGGTCCTCCAACTTTGCGGGTTGGCACATTGCCAATGCCAACGAGATCGCCAGCAAGCGGAACTTCCTGGGCCTTGTTTGCGAACAGTCGCTCTATAACCTGAATGCGCGGACGGTCGAGATGGAAGTGATCCCGGCTTGCGAGCACTATGGTTTGGGCCTGATTCCTTGGAGCCCACTTGCTAGCGGGTTGCTGGGTGGGGCATTGCAGAAAGTCGCCGAAGGTCGGCGAGCGTCGGAAGGCGTACAGAAGTCGATCGAGGCCAATCGGCCTAAGTTGGAGAAGTGGGAGGCGCTCTGCGCCGATCTTGGCGAGAAACCTGCCGACGTCGCTCTGGCTTGGCTCCTGAACAACCCGGTGGTCACCGCGCCCATCATCGGCCCGCGAACCGTGGCACAGCTTGACGGCTCGATGCGGGCCCTAGAGATCAATTTTTCGGATGAGACTCTGGGCAAGATCGACGAGATCTTCCCGGGCTACAAGACCTCGCCTGAGCATTACGCCTGGTAACCGGTGAACTATAATTCCGGGCGTGGGAAAGAAGCACCATCGCCCGGAATCCCACCGACCCGGGAATAGTCTCCAGCAAGCAATTGCGCTGCACCAGGCAGGAAGGTTGCCGGAGGCGGAGGCGATCTATCGGGCGCTTCCTGGCCAAGATGCCAACCTCCTGCAACTGCTGGGCGTCTTGCTCTTCCAAACTGGTCGGCAAGCGGAAGGGACTTCCACGCTGGAGAAAGCCCTCGCAATAGATCCCAACCATGTGGATGCGCTCGCGAATTTGGCGGTTGTTCACCACGAGAACGGTCGATTTTCGGAGGCGCTGGTTTTCATCGAGCGCGCTCTGGTTCGCGATCCGGTCCGACCTGACCTTTTGGATAAGCGCGGATTCATTCTCCAAGATTTGGGGAGGCATGAAGAGGCGGTTGCAAGCTTCCAGTTCGCCATCGATGCTGCTCCAGGATACGCCGACGCGTGGTTCCACCTGGGCAACTCGTTGATGGAGCTAAAGGATGGAGAGGAAGCGGAACGGGCATTTCGGCGGGTAATCCAGTTGCGCCCCCAAGATCATGAGGCGCTCAACAACTTGGGCAGCGTTCTGTTTCTACAGTTGAGGGCAAAGGAAGCCCTCGCCGCAATTAATCGATCCATTGAAATCCAGCCGACGGCCGAGTCCTACCTCAACCAAGCAGCGGCTTTGTCCAGCCTTGGAGATCGGGAGGGATCGTTACGAGCCGCGAAACTCGCGGTACAGCTGGAACCCAAGAAGGCGAGCAACCACGTTCGGCTTGGCGAATTGCAGAACGCCTACAAGCACACGACCCTGGCGATTGAAAGTTATCGCAAGGCGGTTCAGCTAGACCCTTTGAACGTGGAGGCTAGGGTGAAACTCGGGGCGACTCTTAATCAGGATGGCCGGTTTGAGGAGTCTCAACAGCAATTTGCTAGCATTGAATTCCCCTCCGATGCCGCCAGGTTGGTGTCTTCGATTCTGGTGCCTATCATCCCCAGGAGCTCGGAAGAGATTGATGCCAATCGGACAAGGGTTCTGACTTCGCTAGAGGCGTTCGCGGATGAGGATGTGCGGATCGATAATCCCAACCGAGATGTAGCCCTCACCAACTTTTTTTGGAGCTATCACTCCGAGTCGGAGCTTCCCCTGCAACGTGCCGTGGTTAGGGCCTACCGCAAAGCATCCACCGATCTCTTCTGGCAATCGCCTCACTTGGAAGAGAAGCGCAAAGGGAAACTTCGGGTCGGGGTGGTGAGCGGATTCCTCAATCAGCATACGATTGGGAAGCTCTTTATCCGGTTGGTTGTCGGCCTGCCCGACGAGGACATCGAGATTGTGAACTTCGACTGCGCCAGCAAGGTCGATGAGTGGACCCAGCAACTCAACGGCAAGGTCGACCGCTCCTACAAGTTGGTGACCGAACTCAACGTCTCTCGCAGATTCATCGCGGAGCAGAAACTGGATGCCATCTTTTATCCCGAGATCGGGATGAGTTCGTTCGTGTATTACCTGGCGTTCTCACGGCTAGCTCCACTCCAGTTCATGACCTGGGGCCACCCTTGCTCAACCGCTTTGCCCAATATGGATTGCTTCCTATCTAGCCACGACTTGGAAAGGGAAGGAAGTGAATCGGACTATAGCGAGAGGCTAGTGAAGTTCGACTCGTTGATGACGGACTTCCAGCGCCCTGATCCCAAACCCGTGACCCGAGCCGACCTCGGGCTTCCCGAGGACAAGCACATCTATGCCTGTCCGCAATCGCTGTTCAAGCTCCATCCTGACTTTGATCGAGTGCTTGCCGAGATTCTCCGTAGGGATGGACAGGGTCTGGTGGTTCTTCTGACCGGCAATGAAAAGCACTGGGACGATTTGGTGCGGCAACGATTCGAGCAGGTGATGCCAGACGTCGCGGATCGAATCGTTATCCTGCGAAGACTGAGCACGGTTGAGTACATTGGTCTCTGCGGCATTGCGGATGCA
>JACMJO010000091.1 GCA_014380605.1 Fimbriimonadaceae bacterium
ATGGAATAGCCCTCGCTCGCAAGGCGCGAACGACAACGGAACCGGGACAGTTGCTGCGATGGAAGCAGCGAGAATTCTGGCGACGTCCGGCGTCAAGCCGAAGCGAACGATCAGGTTCATCCTCTGGTCTGGAGAAGAGCAGGGCCTGCTCGGCTCTAGAGCCTATGTAGAAAAGCACAAGGAACTTCATGACAAGATCTCGGCGGTCTTGAACGACGATGGCGGTACCAACTACCAGGGCGGCTATCAAGGCGTCGAACAGATGAAGGTGATGATGGAGGCAGCATTCGCCCCGACCGTCAAGGCATTTCCCAACTTGCCGATGGAGTTTGCGGTTGGCAAGACGATGCCATCGGGCGGCTCCAGCGACCATGCACCGTTCAATTTCGTTGGCGTTCCAGGGTTCTTCACCATGGAGAAGGGCAAAGCCGACTATGGGTTCGTGTGGCACACGCAAAACGACCGTTATGAATATGCCGTACCTGAATATCTGATCCAGTCGAGCACGAACCATGCTGTCGTGGCCTTCAACCTGGCGGAAGCGGCAACGATGTTGCCCAGAGCACCTAAACCTATCGCCAGAACAATCGACCTGAACGGCCCAGCGATCGGCTCAGACCAGATGTTTGAAGATCCAAGCCTGCACTCCAGCCACGATCACGACCATGACGACGACTGGGTTCTTGAGGTGAGAGATCGGCTGAAAAGACAGTTCAGGTTCCTGATGACGACCGTCAGAGGTAGATAAGTCTGATTCTTCTGCGACTTTGCACCAAACGGGCCATCGCGTTCCGATATAACTGAACGCGGTGGCTTTTTCACGCATCGGAATCCTAATCGGGCCAAAGGGTCGCGGCTCTAATATGGGCGCGATTGTTTCAGCCTGCCAAACTGGCGAAATCCCCGCCACTGTCGATGTCGTCGTTGCTCCCAAGTCGGACCTGGTTTCAGTCAAAGAAGCAAAAGACGCGGGCGTCCCGGTTGTGGTTGTGCCGCCTTCCGACGAAGGATATGGCGAAGCGCTGTTGCAGGCTCTTGGCGACACAGAGGTTCTCTGCCTTGCGGGTTATCTGCGCTTAATCCCGACCGAGGTTCTTCAAGCCTATCCAAACCCCATTCTCAACGTACATCCCGCACTACTTCCAAAGTTTGGTGGGAAAGGCATGTATGGTATGCATGTCCATGAAGCCGTGTTGGCGGCCGGAGAAACGGAGTCCGGCGCAACCGTCCACTTAGTTTCCGAACATTATGATGAAGGAAGAATCCTTGTCCAAAGACGATGCCCCGTCCACCCCGACGACACCCCCGAGTCCCTTGCCGAGCGAGTCCTCGCCGAAGAGCACCGAGCCTACATCGAAGCCCTCCGTCAAGTCCTCGGCGGAGGTGGGACCGCATAGCAGTTTCCACCGTTGGTTCTTGTTGCCCTTGGCGGTGGGATTCTGTCGGCTCCTTTTTTGGATTCTGGGCCCTATTCGACAGCGGGGAAACTATCGGGTGCCCAAAACCGGCGGCGTCCTTATCCTGGCCAATCACTTGGCCGACGTAGACCCCATCGTGGTTCAAGTCGCATGTCCGCGCCCAATCCACTTCATGGCGAAGAGCGAACTTTTTGAAATGCCCATCTTGGGTTCTTTGATGAGGCAGTTCAGGGCTTTTCCCGTCAAGCGTGGAGAACCAGACCGAGGCTCGATCAAGCGCGCCGTTCAGCTTTTGCGGATGGGCGAGGTTGTGTGCGTCTTTCCAGAGGGGCAGCTTAGCGAGGATGGCGAATTGCAGGAGCTAAAGCCGGGTATTGCGTTGTTAGCCCGGATGGCGGAATGCGAGGTGATCTGTTGTGGCTTGCAAAACACGAACCGTGTGATGCCTTACGGCTCGATCATCCCCCGTCCGTCGTTCCGCC
>JACMJO010000092.1 GCA_014380605.1 Fimbriimonadaceae bacterium
CAAGGTGAGGACATGGTTTCCTGTAGACAGTGCAATTCACAAAATAGCTTGGACAGCGCCTTTTGCAAGAAGTGCGGCGCGACCCTTGATGCCAACGATATCGCCTTGGCGGGCGATAAACTCGCCGCGACGATTGCGGACGGCAACCGGCTGTTCGCCGATGGCCGTACCGACGACGCGTTGATGGTGGCGGAAACCGCTATCTCAACCAACCCGAGTTCGGCGGCCGCGATTTCGCTCAAAGGCATGTGCCTAGAGCGCAAAGGATTGCTTGCTGAAGCGTTGGAATGCTTCGAGCAGGTTGTAGCCCTGCAACCCGATTCCACCCTGGACAAGTTGAAAGTGAATGACCTCAAGAACATGCTGGTCGTCGAGAAGTTTGAGGTGAACCGAACTCCAGATCGAAGGGTTGCCGCCGTTGGCGCGATCGCCGCGACGGTGCTGGTGGTCGCTTGCGGAGCCCTGTTTGCAAAGGTCAACGCCAGCTCGAAGCCGACCGACGATAAGTCGAAACTGGTAGCCATGAACGGCCCGACGGAAGGCGTTCGTCGATTCGACGAGGTTCTGCCGAAAGACACTCAAGCTCCAACAGTTCAGCCTAACAATCAGCCTCTGGTTGATCCAAACGCCGGTGCGAACCAAGGTAGCGGATTAGATGGTCGAACGCAGGCTGGAACCAATCGATCTCGCGAGAACCTGAACATTGAGCCTTACAATGGGCGAACGATTCCCAAGCCGAACGGAGGCGATGAGGGTTCTTTTGGTCCGATTGTCATTAACCCTGACGACGTGCCGAAGCCTACTAAGCCGGGCCCAACCGGCACTAAGGGTATAGACGAGGAGCCGGAGGAGTTGAAACTGCCAACCAATCCTCCTGTGGAAGATCCCAAGCCAAAGAACGATCCGGGCATTATCGAGATCGAGGTCTCGAAGGGAAGCCCGAATCGTGGAAACGGCGGCGGAGCCGAGGCCCCAATCAGTGGAAACGGCCGACAAGCCTTACTGGCCACCGCTCGAAGCCAGATGCAGTCAGGAAACTATAGCGCCGCCGCCAACACCTACGAAAGGGCGTTGCGAGCCGGGGCCGATTCAGGTTCAACCAACCAGCGTCTGGGCCAGTGCTACACCAATATGGGTCGCAATGGCGACGCCATTGCGGCGTACACTCGGGCGGCAAGCTCATTCGAGAAGTCGGGCAACAGCCAAGGCGTCGATGCCTGCCGACAGGCCATCAAAGTCCTGGGCGGCTAGCGGATCGATATGCGCTTAATCCTTTCCTCGATCGTTCTTTTTGCCGCAACGTTGGCGAACGCCATCCCAGGCGTCCTGATCATTCAGGAGAAGATGCCCGCCGATCGATTCGGTGATCCAAACGTTGCCGTCGCGAATAGCCTTGCCGAGGCAATGCAAAACGAAGGTCTGTACGCCCCAGTCGTTTGGAGCTTTACCGATCCTATATTCCGGGCCGCCATCAGCGAGGGTCTCGTTAAGTCCACCGAGAATGTGCCCAGCCTTGAGCAAGCCCAGGAAGTTGCCAAGAAGCTGAAGCTCGACACCATTATCTTCGTCCGAGCCTACCAATTCGGCAACGCCGTCATGGGTCGAATCCAACTCTATAAGAACGGGAAGCTAGTTTGGAAGGACCCCATCAAGGGCACCGAAGTGATGGATCCAAGCCAGAAAGCCGATCCGGTGGTCGGAACTAACAAACAAGGACAGCCGACAAAGACCTACGAAAAGCCCAAGACCATCCAAACGGAGGATCGATCCATCTCTGTGGTCGGTCCCGAAGGTCTAAATCTGGAAGATTCGGGGATGTCGCTTGTGCGCACTTGGGTTCAACTCATCAAAAGCGGTCCGCTTAAAGGGCAGAGCACTCAGCCGAGAATTCTAACCCCCCCTCCGCTTCCGGGGACCCAGCCGGCGAACGTCGAACCGATCGTTCCCAAGGTCAAGCCGATGGTCGACAACAAGCAGTTGCTGAGCGACCTTGACGCCATGATTCGGGGCGGCCAAAGCGTCCAAGCGATTTTGATCCTTCGCGACGCCGTTGACGCCGAGCCGCAGGACGTTGAAAGGCGAATCGCCCTTGTTAAAACCTTGTTGCTGATGAGCCAGCCGGAGTTGGCGGCAAATGAGGCTCGTCGGGCGGCCCTTTTGATCCCCGAGAAGGTGGAATTGAGAGCCATGGCCGCCCGTGCGTGGATGCAGGCGGGCCGGGAGGACGAAGCGATGGCCGACCTTAACGAAGCCGTCGCCCGGGACCCAAACAGCATGGAGACCCGGTTGCTTCTTGCCGAAGTCAATCTTTCCAAACTGCGTCCCCAGCAGGCGATCGAGCACCTGGATGCCGTCATCAAGGAAAAACCAAGCGCGGACGCATGGTACAAGCATGCGCTTTGCCAAACGCTGTTGGGCAAGAAAGACGAAGCGATCGCCGACCTTGCCAAAGCCAAGGAGATCGGGCTTACGGCTGGATCTCAAGAGTCTGCGGTTCGCTATGGCGCAACTTTGGATGTGCTCGACAAGAGCCTGATGGAGCTTGGCAATGAGTTGCGAAACCTCTTCTCAAGAGCCCAGGTTAGGCGGACTGACCCAGAAGTGAAGGAAGGCCACTCGAAGGCCAAGGTGCTGGTTGCCGCTTGGACGGGGTTTTTGGCAACGATGGCCGGGCCAAATCTACACAGATCTTCTCATGACCGTCGGGTTTTGGCACTAAATTTGCTGACCCAATCTCTTAATGATATGGGCACATATCTCGCAACCAACGATGAAGAGTTGTTTGCAGACGCCCGCATCAATATGGGACAAGCGCTAAAGGAGTTTTCCTCGGCGCAGACTTCCTACAGAAATGAGATTGGAGGAACTGCAAAAGGTGTCGGAACTTAATGAATTCATTGTCAGCATAGTCGGCGTTTTTCTTGGATCGATGATCCTTGGATATGCCGCCATCAAGCTGATGCGCCGACGCAAACCGCCGGTTCCCAAGCTAAATGCCGTATTGCGGATCAGTTCCGCCGGCACGATGTACCGAGCTCATTTCATTGGCGAACGGCCC
>JACMJO010000093.1 GCA_014380605.1 Fimbriimonadaceae bacterium
CTTCATTCCCCCAGTGGAGCCGGCGGAATAACCTTGTTCGGCCAAACGCAGACGGGAAGTTGGCGATCAAGGCAGTTTTTAATCTGGATGAGTTCTTGAAGGATGGAAAACAAGAGTCCAATCCGATCGTCGAACCGGGTGATATCCTCTATTTCGGCCAGCCAAAGGGGGTGACTGGCCAAACCGTTTTGCAGGCCATTTCTGGTGCGCTGCTCATCCAATCGGTCTTCCGTTTCTGACTTGGCAATGAACGTTAAGCGGGTTTACCGAGCGATTGTGGCCGTAGGCTTGGCGGTCGTTGTCGCCCGGTTGGCGCAGATGATCCGCGACCTGGCGATTGCCAAACACTTTGGGGTGAGCGCTCAGGCAGATGCCTATTTTCTCGCAGTGCTTATCCCAATGCACCTTATCAACGTAGTCGCTGGCTCCATCGGCGTTGCGTTGGTGCCGAAGATCATTCAGTTGGAGGAGGAGTCTGCCCCAGGAGAGAGCCAGAAGCTTGTTGAGACGGTAACTGGCATTACACTGGCTGCCTTAACCGCGTTTGGGATGATCGCCGGGCTGATCTTCCCTTTGGTTGCCCCGCAATTGGGAAGTCTTTCGACTTCTGGTTCAGCCCAACTGGCAAGCGTTCTCCTGTGGGCAATGATGCCAATGCTGATCCTCTCGGGTTTGGCAACGGTTTGGAGCGCCATTCTTACCGCCAAAGAAAAGTTTGCCCTTCCCTCAATCGTGCCGGTCATTTCGCCGTTCCTCATTCTGCTCTTGCTTCCGATATGGCCAACTGAATCTAAGATATATGCGTTGGCAATTGGAGCCAGCCTCGGTGCTCTCATAGAAGTAACCATTCTAGGCGTTGCTCTTAGGCGAAGGGGGTTTCGCTTGCTTCCTCGGTGGTACGGCCCGGAACTGGTCAAGGACCTTGGTGGATTGCTCGTTCCCCTGGGTAGTGGCGCGGCCGTCCTCACGCTTGTCTCCCTTTTGCCCCAGTTCATTGCGGCTGGTCTTAGTCCTGGAAGCGTCTCTGTCCTGTCGTACTCGACCAAAGCTACGACCCTGATTTCCAGCATTGCGGGAGTCGCCATCGCAACGGTCACCCAGACCTATTTCTCGCGCCTGATCGCGGCCAATGATTGGACCACGCTTCGCCACTCTCTCAACCGGATATCCTTCACAGGCTTGTTGATCCTCTCAACAATAACCGTCATCGTTGTCATTGCATCGGTGCCTCTGACTCGCCTGCTCTTTGAAAGGGGCATGTTTACCGATCGGGACACCCAACTTGTATCGCCGGTCCAAGCCCTGTACGCACTTCAAATCCCTTGCGCAGCCCTTAGCGTTGGGCTGTACCGACTCTTGGCGGCCCTGGGTGAACGAAGGTTGCTTTGGCAAATTCCAGTCGGAGGCGTTTTCA
The DNA here is from genome assembly GCA_014380605.1 of Fimbriimonadaceae bacterium. Classification (GTDB taxonomy): domain Bacteria; phylum Armatimonadota; class Fimbriimonadia; order Fimbriimonadales; family Fimbriimonadaceae; genus 55-13. The sequence continues at coordinate 1,415 of JACMJO010000093.1, forward strand.
TCCTGGCGCTTTTGGCTCCGATCTTAGCCGGCATCATGTCTGTGCGAGGACTGGCGCTGTCGGTGTCTATCTTCCACTTAGTTTCGACCTTCGCCTATTGGTATCTGTTAAGCCAGGTGCTGATCCCGCGGAGACAAAGAGGGGGCCTGACCAACCTGGCCGTTCAGCCGGGGAGTGCGCAGTGACGCAAGCTCATCCCGCGACCCATCTTATCGAAGTCGTTTGCCCTCTTTGTGGCAGCGGTTTCACGAAGGAGAAGCCGCGCTTGAGCCAAATCCTGTCCTTGCCCGAAACGGTTCGTCATCGTGTGAGAAAGTGCGGGGACTGCGGATTCATTTTTCTCGGACCATACCTGTCCAGAGAGGAGCTAGAATCGCTCTACTCCGGGACATACTTCGCAGGGAAATCCAGTGAATTGAGCGAGGGGTCTGGCCTAGATTATGAGATCGAATGTGCCCAAGTTCGCCTTTCGAAGTTTGAACGGACACTGGATGATCTGGTGGCTTTGCATCCGCAAGCGAAATCGGTCCTTGACGTTGGCGCGGCAACGGGTGAGTTTCTGGACTTGGCCCGCAAAAAGGGACTCGCGACCGCCGGAATAGAACTGAGTCAGTGGGCTTCGGACAGGGCGGCCGAGAAATATGGATTCAAATTCTCCAATGAGCCGTTCGAGACATTTTCGCCAGGCGAACAATATGATCTTATCCACGCTAGCCATGTTTTGGAGCATTTCCCTCATCCTAACCGCGCGGCTTCTAAAATTGCAGAGTTGCTCTCGCCAGGTGGCTTGGTCTATGTCGAAGTTCCTTTCCAATTCAATGCAGCTGAGTCTCTAGCCGGTCGAGCAGGGGTTTGGACCCGTCCTTTTTCAACATTTAGTTTGCATCACCCGAGCTTCTTCACTCCGACTACGCTTCGCAAGCTGTTCGATAAGCACGGGCTGTCTGCGAAATCCATTAAATGCTTCAATTGGGATCGCCATGGAGATGCACCGACCCGACGATCCAAAAAACTCGCGCGATCGTTCCTCAAACTCATTGGCCAAGGGCAGATCATTGAGGGGGTCTTTGAGCATGCCTGAAACTATCGACCGCGTCCCATTGGCTCCAAAGACCGTCGGGTCCAGCGTCAACCCGAACCTAGGACTCCTTCGCGCGGCCGAGTTCGAGCTACTTCTGAAAAGGTTGGAACCAGGATCCAGCGTCTTGGAGCTAGGTGGCGGTTCCGGCTTTCAAGCTCGGCTGCTCTCTGATGCTGGATTTCACGTTCGATCAATAGATGTTGATAATCCAAGAGCAAGGATAGGCGACTACTTTCCAGTGGAAATCTACGATGGCGTGACCTTGCCGGCTGCCAATGAAAGCTTCGACTACATCGTCTCCTCAAATGTCTTGGAGCACATACCCACTCTCGACAAAACCCTTTCGGAGATAAAGAGAGCCCTGCGACCGGACGGACGGGCGATTCACATTTTGCCGAGCGCGGTCTGGCGATGGTCCACCACGATTGCACGGTATCCGTTCATGTTGAAGATTGCTCTGGGGTTACGAAAACCGGGCGGAGAAAGCACTCTGGCGAGCGGACAACGCAGGAGTCTAAAGAGAGTAGCCAAGAGAGTCCTCTTCGAACCGCCTCATGGCGAATACCCGGGAGCAATTTCCGAACTGTATTACTTCAGCGGAAGGCGCTGGGCAAAGGTCTTCGATAGGAGTGGATTCGAACTTCTTGAGCAAACCGGCAACGGACTCTTTTACACTGGGTATTCAACATTCCCGTCCGTCGGGCTGCGGTTTCGCCGCAACCTCGCCCATGTTCTGGGCTCCTCATGCCATATCTTTGTGATGAAGGTGAAGGCTTGACCCGAATCGTCTTTATTGTGACGGGCCTGGAGGTCGGCGGCGCGGAGGCCATGTTGGTAAAGTTGCTCTCACACCTGGATCGGTCCCGATTTGAGCCGATCGTCGTCGCCATGAGATCGGGAGGATCCTTGGGGCGTGAAATCGAGGCCCTTGGCGTGCCCCTTGTGGAACTTGGCCTGTCTGGTGTCTGGAGCGCCCCACGAGCTGTGTTGCAGCTTGCCAGATTGGCGAAGGAGCTGCGGCCGAAAATCATCCAAGGCTGGATGTATCACGGCAACCTAGGAGCTTTAGTGATGCATCGCGCTCTGAAGCGAAATGCCAAGCTGGTTTGGAGTGTGCGAGTGACTGCGGATAGCCGGGCTTTTGAAAAACGGCTGACCCGGGTGATTGTTAGTTTAGGTGCGCGTTACTCGGAACGACCATCGCACATTATTTACAACTCCTCTCGATCGGCCGATCAGCACGCTAAGATCGGCTATCGTGGGGAAGGGAACGTTGTGATCCCTAATGGGTTCGACACCGACTTGTTCAAGCCTTCGCGCCTGGCACGCGAAACTGTTCGGGAAAGGCTTGGGATTCCGTCCCAGGCGCAAGTGATCGGAATTGTTGGCCGTTTTCACCCGATCAAAGATCACACTACGTTTGTCGAGGCGGCTGCCCTGGTGATCAAAGAACTGCCGGACTCCCATTTTCTTTTCATTGGCCGAGGCTTGGAGAAGTCCAACTCAGAAATTACCAGCTTGATAAAGCAATTGGAACTGAAGGACCGTTGCCATCTGCTTGGCAACCAGCAGAACCTCCACGAACTTTATCCGGCAATGGATGTCCATGTTTCCTCTTCCGTCTCAGAGGGCTTTCCTAACGTTTTGGGCGAAGCAATGAGTTGCGGTATTCCCTGCGTAGCAACCGATGTTGGCGACTCTGCGCTAGTGATTGGCGACACGGGTGAGATCGTGGCAAAAAGTAGCCCCGTCGACTTGGGGCGAGCTATCGTCAACATGCTTGGAGGGGACGAAGACCTTCGTCGCGGCAAGTCGGAAAGGGCCAGGAATAGAGTAGTGGAACGCTTTAGCCTCGGCTCCGTCGTCTCGGAATACGAAGCGATTTTTGATCGTGCGTTATCAGTAGAACGCTCCAGAGTGGATGATGGCGAAGCAAAGGAACCCACATTGGTAGGAGAGAGGAAAAACTGAACGAAACACCGGAACTCATTGGGGCCGCGAGCGATCAAGAGCCGCAAGTCAATCGCGCAACCTGGGCCACGTTGACTGGCCAAGTGCTGGGGCCACCTGCGGTGGCGGCGGTTCTGGCGTATATGGCTACATTCTTATTTGCTCCTAAATATGAGAGTTACGCTACTTACTACTTCCCTTTGAATGTCCCTACGAGCGGGCTCGCACAACTTAGCGGCGCAACGCCCGGCGATCGAGGATCGATGGGTGGCTTTAATGGCGCACTTTCTTCGCCTCTTATCGGCTCCGCTCCGCAGACCGCCGTTGGCATCTTCGCCAGCAGAACATGCAGAGATATGGTTCGGGAGGATCTCCGAAAACAGGGACGCGACGTATCGGATCTCACGCCTAAAGAACTTGCCAGTATTACGGACACAAAACTGGACCGAAGTGGGATGGTGCGGTTGGAGGTTGTAACGGAAAAGCCTGAGCTCTCTCAGGCGATCGTGAAGGCGTATCAAAAAGCATTCGAAGCTATCGCCCAAAAGCTCACTCTGAATGTCAGCCAGCGGAACCGCCTGCTATTGGAGGAGCGGCTAGAGGTCCTGAACGCCAGGGCGAAGGTGCTGCAAAGACAGGCGCTTGAAGCGGTAGCAAAGCCGAACGCTATCGACTTGGAACTCGCCAACAGCGCGCTCTGGGAAGCAGAGAAAATGCGGATCGAAACCAGCCAAAAGCGAGCGGAGGTCGAGGCAAAGCTTAAGTCGCTCATTGTTGCCCTTGGTCGTATCTACGACACGAACACGAAGCAGCCAGGGATCAATGCTGCGGGAGTTTCGCCCATTCTGACCGCCCTTGAGGATCGGCGACTAGCGTTCGAGGATGCAAGAAGGGCCTTTCAACCCGGCAGCGCTGAGTTCGAACTCGCGGAAAAGAACTACCTCACCGCCAGCAACCTTGCCCGAGATCTCGCGAAGGACAAGAAGGCGCTTGCGTCAGCGGGTATTGATCCCCAATCAATTGAGGCGGTCAGCGACTATGCCGGTCTTCTGGCGGCGGAAAAGGACCTTGAAAAGCAGATCGCAAATCTAAGAAGGCGCGCGGTCCACTCTGCCGGCGACGTGACTACGATCGATGGCCTCAAAGCGGATCTCGCCCAGACTCGAAAAACGATTGCCCAGTTGGACTCCGAGTATCAACTTGCCCTTATTGCCGAGGCTCGCGATCCATCTCGTTTTGAAGTGTTGGATGAACCGATCGTCGATCCCAAGTCAGTTTTCCCCCGCCGATTACTGATAGCCGGCCTTGCCGGGGCCCTCATCTTCGCGCTCATCGCGGGCCGAATCGCCCTGAGAACCATTCGCCGACAAGAGAAGGAAGTTGCCTAGCGATGGCCAACCGAGCCACGACGCCCGGCCCTGGACTGAAGATCGTAGCGTTGGTGATCTTGGCCGCAAGCATTGCGATCCCCTTGAGTTGGATGGTGGATCGAATGGGGGCGAACATTCCAGCCGTCGACCTCTTGCCCGGACACATTCAAGCGGTGGTGGTGGGTTGCCTTCTATCGTTAACGATCCCGTTCTGGCCTGGCGACCCATGGGAGAAACGCACCCTACTGGCAACGTGGGTATTGAAACTCGCTGTTGTCTTAGTGGCTATGCTGTTCTACGAAAGCGCTTACCCCACGTTGGACGCGTACTCGTTCTATGCTGGATACTCGCTATCGCCGGACAGCATTCCGCTCGACCCTGTTTACGGCTTTAGTCCCGGGGACGGTACAGGCAACGTCACAAGCCTTGTACAGATACTGAAACAAGTCTTGGGCGCCTCGTACCATTCTATCAAGGTGCTCTTCGCCTTTGCGGGGTTGGGCGCGTGCTACGTCGCCTATTGTGCTGGGGTGAAGTTTGTGGGCCGTAAGTCGCTCATCTGGCTACTACTGTTGTTGGCAACTCCATCAATGCTTTTCTGGACCGGAATCCTTGGCAAAGATCCAATAGTCGTGTTAGGCATATCGACATTCCTTCTCGGTGCCGCCAAGTATGCAAAGGATGGAAACTCCTCAGCGGCATGGACGATCCTTCTCGGCCTCTTTGTTGCAAGCTCCATGCGACTATGGCTTCTGCCCATTCTGATGATCCCCCTCACATACTTGTTTGCGAAAACGGGGCCATCGAGGGTGCGCGTGCCCCTCGCCGGGTTCGCGACTCTTGCGATGGTTGGAGGGGCAATCGCCTTGGCGGTAGCGAGGGGCGTCACGAGCCCGTCTGATCTCTTGCCCGCCTTAGCCCAGGTCTCCCAGCAATGGGCAGAGGGAGGCTCGGCCCAGAGGATCGAGGTGCCTTTCGATAGCATCGCAGGGCTGGCGGCTTTCCTTCCGTTAGGAGCCTTTACTGCCCTTTTCCGACCTTTACCAATGGAGGTTCCAAACGCTTTTGGCCTTTTGGCGGGCATCGAGAACCTTGCGCTGTTGGCATTTGGGGGCTACATAGTCCTTCGTAAAGGCCTTACGCCTCTCCAAAGTCGAGCCGTCGTCTTTCTCATGATTTGCCTTGCTTCTTGGGCACTGGTCTATGCCCTCATCTCATTTCAAAACCTCGGGACGGCATCGCGGTTTAAGGTGCAAGCGCTGCCCATCCTCCTGCTGCTCTACTGGGTGGCCCTGGCCAAGCCTGAAAGAAAGGACTGCGCAAAGGTTTAGAGATGTGCGGAATTACCGGATTCTTCGGACCTTCGCCTGAGAACGCCGAAACGATTTTGCGCTCGATGACCGACGCCATTTCTCATCGGGGTCCCGACAGTGAGGGCCAATGGATCGACCCCCTCGCTGGCATTCATCTGGGCTTCCGCAGGCTTAGCATCATCGATCTCTCCGAGAGCGGAAATCAACCGATGATTTCCCACTCTGGCCGCTTCGTGTGCGTCTTCAATGGCGAGATTTACAACTTTGAGGAACTTCGATCCCACCTCGGATCGGTCGACTTTCGTGGGCACTCGGACACCGAGGTTCTACTGGAGCATATTGAGTCGTTCGGTCTACAAGACACCTTGGCCGCCACATCCGGGATGTTCGCCCTTGCGATTTGGGATCGAGAAACAAGGCGTCTGACGTTGGCCCGAGACCGCATCGGAGAGAAGCCGCTCTACTACGGTTGGTCCGGCGACGTGCTCCTCTTTGGCTCCGAGTTGAAGGCCCTTAGACGGTTCCCAACGTTCGCGCCCGAGGTAGACCGAAACGTTTTGGCCCAGTACCTGCGATTCGCCTATGTTCCCTCTCCATGGAGCATCTATCAAGGGATATACAAGCTTCAGGCGGGCTCATATTTGACATTGGAGAGCCCTGAAAAACCGTTGGGATTCGACCCCTTTAAGAGTCCGACCCAATTTTGGGACCTGGCCCAAATCGCTAATCAACCACGCGAATCTATCAGCGAAGAGAACGCGGTAGAAAAGCTGGACAAGATTCTAAAGGAAGTCGTGGAGACTGAAATGATCTCCGACGTTCCTCTAGGAGCATTCCTATCTGGCGGCATCGATTCCAGCGCCGTCGTTGCGATCATGCAGGCGGTATCCCGGACTCCGGCCAAGTCGTTTACCATCGGGTTTCATGAGCAAGGCTTCAACGAGGCGGAGCAAGCCAAACTGGTCGCTCAGCACCTTGGGACGGATCATACGGAGCACTATGTCACCTCACAAGATGCTTTGGACGTCTTGCCACTGCTGCCCACTCTCTATGACGAACCGTTCGCGGACCCTTCGCAAATTCCGACCTATTTGATCTCAAAACTTGCTCGCCGGGATGTGACGGTTTGCCTAAGTGGGGATGGTGGAGATGAGCTGTTCGGAGGCTACAACCGCTATTTTATGGCCGAAAAGTTATGGCGCCGAACCGAGAATCTTCCCCGCCCATTGAGGCGGTCGCTAGGATCGGTTCTTGTATCCGTTTCCCCTAAGTTCTACGACAAGATGGGCCGCGCAACAAGGTCGAGCATCCGGCTTTTGGGCGACAAGGCCCATAAGTTTGCCGCCCTACTGGACGTGTCTAGCGCCAACGAGATGTATGGACGGCTCGTCAGCCAATGGCGGGAGCCGCTCTCCGTAGTCTTAGGCGCGTGTCCTGAGAGAACAACTTTCGATGCTGGGCAAACGATGTTCGCTAACCTCCCTTTCACGGAGCGAATGATGGCCATCGAGGGCCTCACCTATCTACCCGACGACATCATGGTGAAGGTAGATCGGGCGTCAATGGGGGTAAGTCTGGAAAGCCGGTCGCCTTTCCTGCATCACAAGGTAGTCGAGTTTGCCTGGTCCTTGCCGCTGGAATCGAAGGTGAAAGGCGGCCAGGGCAAGCGTGTTCTCAGAAAGGTACTGGATCGGTATGTACCCCGCCAACTGATTGACCGACCCAAAATGGGCTTTGCCGTCCCAATCGACGCCTGGTTGCGCGGCCCCCTGAGAGATTGGGCAGAAGCGCTACTGGACCCAAAGCGACTTGAGGCCGAAGGGTTCTTCAAAGTGGAGCCCATTCGCAAAAAGTGGACCGAGCACATCGAGGGGCGTAGGAACTGGCAGTACCAGCTGTGGTGCGTCCTCATGTTTCAGGCATGGCTCGAAACTTGAGAACCGGCTAGATACCTCTGCCAAGTACTTTGGAGGAAAGTTGAACATTGAGCCCGGTACGTGCAGCGCTACTGGCCCTATGACGGCCACTATTATCGCTTTCTCGATATTGAAGCCGAGGGCCTTAAGGCTCAGAAACAAAATGGCACCTCCGACTGGACTCGAACCAGCGACCCACTGCTTAGAAGGCAGTTGCTCTATCCACTGAGCTACGGAGGCATTTGTATTCAAATTACGCTGTTTTCGGCCGATTTCTCCAAAGTTTGTACGCCCACCTCTGGGCGTACGGCTAGTAGACGTTCTTCCTTGTCCAGCGCTGAAAGCATTGTACCGAGATAGTCTCTAATAGTCTGGTCGAAGGCCTTTCCGTACCTATCATGGGCATCCGCGCCAGCGTGGCCTAGGATCATACGTCTAGCTATTCCAGGGCATCCCATGTCCTCGAGGATGGACTTGCATGTGTGGCGCAAATCGTGGGAGGTTCCATGGGGCAAGGGGTGAAGACCGGCGTCGATGTCTTCCTGGGTGATGGTTGCGTTTGCCCTTGCGATCGCATTGGTCAGGCCACGGCTGGCGTTCTCGGGGTCTAGAAAGCCCCCCAGCCGATTTGGGCACACAAGGCCGCTCTGGAAGTCCGTCATCGACATCAGGCGCGCGTAGAAGCCCTCTGGCAGGGGGATGGTGCGGTGGCCGGCGCCGAGCGAGCGTTGAACGACTCCTCCGCATCGCCCTCGATTCAGATCTAGGGCTGATAATCATAAGGCCGGCGTCTCAGGCGCCGGCTTTCCTAAGGGGACGGCTTTGCACTAGTTAAGTCGTAGTCTTGCTTTTTGGGAGGCTGGCGCC
>JACMJO010000094.1 GCA_014380605.1 Fimbriimonadaceae bacterium
TTCAAAACGCTCTTTGCCTCGGCGAATGAGCTCCTCGTTCACCGGAAGCGGAAACTCGGTGACTAGTTTGCCATCCTTGAAACCGGTGAAGAATGCGTCGTCGAGTCGCAAATGTCCTCGCGCGCTCGTTCCCTTTACCAGCGGTCGCGAGGCCATGCCGTCCGCATAGAACTTGCTTTCCTGAAAAGGCTCATGGATCTTGGGCTGGACCCACATGTCGGTGTGGCAGCCAATCGCTGCGAGACCCGTGATTCCAACTAATAACATCTGTGAAGTCTTCATTCTTCGACTCCTGGCGATTCCTTCACCAGCGATACGTTGTTCGCATCAAGCGACTCCATAAACTTCTTGGTCTCGACCTCGTCGAACTGCGTATCGTTCGCTTCGACGGCAAGGAAGAACTTGTCCTGACTTGCCCTTTCGAAGTTGGGAGTGTTGAACACGCCGTGATAGGGTTGAGGCAGTTTGTTCAGGGCCAGCATCCCGAGAAAGGCACCGAACGACGCAAACAGAATCGTGCATTCGTAGGTGACCGGGAAGAACATGGGAACCGAGTTGAGGGGCTTGCCGCCTACGTTCAACGGGTAGTCAATGACCGACGTATAGTACTGCAGTAAGTAGCCTGCGGTAGCGCCGACGATTCCGCCCATGAAGACGATCCAAGGCACCTTCTCATCCTTGAAGCCAACCGCATCGACCAATCCATGGATTGGAAAGGGTGTATAGGCATCTAGCTTCTTATATCCCGCCTCTCGGGTTTTCTTGGCGGCCGCGATTAACAGCTCGGGGCTGTCGAACTCGGCGACCACGCCATATGCCTTGGGAGCGCTTCGGTGGAACATTAGTGGACTCCTGCCTCCTGCTTCTCTTCGGCTTCCTTCTCTTTCTTAAGATTTTGTTTGAACAGCAAATCCTTCATCTCGAACATGTTGATAACGGGCAGGAACCTGATGAACAGCCACATCATGAAGAAGAAGAGTCCAATAGTTCCGAAGAACATCGTGAAGTCGACAATCGTCGGGTAGTAGAACCGGTCGCTCGCGGGCAGGTAGTTCTTCATGAGCGACATCGGGATGATGACAAACCGCTCCAACCACATGCCGACGCTAATGAAGAGGCACACGATGAATACCAACGGAAGGTTTCTTCTAAACTTCGGCACCCAAAGCAGTTGAGGAATGATGCCGTTGCAGATTATCAGTGCCCAGTAGGCGGGGGAGTAAGGACCGTAGAACCGCCATTCTGCCAGCGAAATCTCTGCTGGATTGGCCGAATAGTAGGCGTAAAAGACCTCGAGGAAGTAGCCGTAGAAAACGATCAGCCCGGTCGCCAGCATGATCTTGCACATCCAGTCGATGTGCTTCATGGTGATCATGTCCTTCAAGCCATACCAAGCTCGCAAAGGAAGCCCGATTAGGAGCACCATCGCAAAACCCGCGAAAACCGCGCCAGCGACGAAGTAAGGCGGGAACACCGTGACGTTCCAGCCCGGGACGATCGACATCGCAAAGTCGTAGGACACGATCGTGTGGACTGAGAGAACGAGCGGCGTGCTCAGACCGGCCAGCAAGAGATAGGCTTGCTCATACCGGTGCCAGTGCTTCATCGAGCCTCGCCAACCTAGTGACAAGAACCCGAAAATCTTCTGGCCAATCTTGTTGGTTGACTTATCCCGGAGTGTCGCAAGGTCCGGGATCAATCCCACAAACCAGAACAGGATCGAGACCAGTGCGTAGGTTGTGACGGCAAAAACGTCCCAAATCAGCGGCGACCTGAACTGCGGCCATAGCCCCATGATGTTGGGATAGGGCATCAGCCAGTAGGCGGCGACCCACGGTCTACCCGTGTGCAAAAGCGGGTACTGGGCGGCGCAAAGTACCGCAAAAAGCGTCATCGCCTCCGCAAATCGGTTAATGGAGTTGCGCCATTGCTGGCGAACAAGGAGCAGAATCGCCGAGATCAGCGTTCCCGCGTGGCCGATACCGATCCACCAAACGAAGTTGATGATGTCGAAGGCCCAGCCGGTGGGAACATTGTTTCCCCAAACGCCCACGCCTTGATAAAGAAGCCACCCTACCGCAAGCATGAAGCCGTTCAACAGCATAAACGCGATGCCAAGCATCACGTACCAATTCTTCTTGTGACGCTTGCCGTCTAACACCATCGAGCCGATGGTGTTGTCCAGGGACACATAGGTTTGCTGGCCGGTTATGAGGTCTTCGTTTAAGGTCTCTTTAGCCATTTACGCCGTGATCTCCGGATTCGGATTGCGAACTCGTCCGAGGTAGCTCGTGCGAGGTCGGGTGTTCAATTCTTCAAGAAGCAAGTAACTGCGCTTGTCCTCTCTGAGCTTGCTTACGCGGCTTTCCTTGTCGGCAACGTTGCCGAACACGATCGCCTTTGTGGGACAAGCTTGTTCGCATGCCGTAACAACTTCTCCATCCTTGATTTCTCGGCCTTGCTTCTTAGCCTCGATTCGCGTGTCGTTGATGCGCTGGACGCAGTAAGTACACTTCTCCATGATGCCCCTGCCCCGCATGGTGACATCTGGATTCTGGACCATCTTCAAAAGGTTTCTTCCGTGCGTCTTTTCGTGGGTGACCTTTCCGGGGATGATCACTTTCTTGTCGCTCGCCAGCGGCACCGGAATCATTGGCGTGTCCATAGATGACTCCATGAACTGATCCTGGTTGTCCACATAGTTCAAATAATTGAAGCGGCGAACCTTGTAGGGACAGTTGTTCGAGCAGTATCTGGTCCCCACGCATCGGTTGTAAACCATCTGGTTCAAGCCCTCGTGGCTGTGCATGGTTGCACCAACAGGGCACACTGGCTCGCATGGCGCTTTTTCACAGTGAACGCACATCACGGGCTGGTGAACGGTTTCCGTGGGCTGGTCTAGTCCGCCGACGTAGTAACGGTCCAATCGAATCCAGTGTAGTTCGCGGCCCCGTTTGACCTGCTCCTTTCCGACTACCGGAATATTGTTTTCAGCTTGACATGCGGTTACACAGGCATTACAGCCGATGCAAGTGTTGAGGTCGACCGTCATGCCCCACTGGGGGCCATCGTAGTCAAAAACCTTGTCCGGATACATGGAGACCTTCTCGAAGTGATGCTTCGTTTCAGGGGTTAGTGCTGGATCGGCATTCCACTCGGCAAGAGTGCCCGTGCGAACAATGTCCCTGCCCTCCATCTCATGGTGCACCTGCACCGATGAGAGCGGGAAGATATGGTTTGTCTTCTTCAAGTTTCCGCCATGGCCCCAGGACAAAGCACTAGAGGTTCGCATGGGATAGGCGTTGAATCCGGCCCGGTTTGCAATCGTGCCGCCCGCGGTTCGCCCATATCCGAGTAGAACCGTTATGGAATCTTCGGGGTGGCCAGGGAGGACCCAAGCTCCGCCTTTGACTTTCTGGCCGTTGAATTCCAGCTCGACCTCATCTTCACTTTCGATACCCTTTTCCTGCGCCATTCTCGGGCTGATGTGGATCGCGTTGTCCCAAGTGATCTTGCTGAGCGGCTTGGGCAGTTCTTGAAGCCAACCATTGTTGGCATATCGACCGTCAAAGACGTGGGAGTCTTCCCGCAGAATGACTTCCGGGCCACTCACTCTCAGCATGGGAATGCTTGGCGCTGTGCCCGAAACGCTGATAGCGACTTCTGCGGGTTTGGAATCTGCTATCACTCCCAGGTTCAGGGCAATGTCCCACTTCTTGCCCGGGAGCCGAGTCGCGTAGCTGGATTTGAGAGTGTTAAAGGGTGCTTCGGCATTTCCCAGCGCGCGCTGAACCAGCTCGACATGCGATTTGCTCTCAAACAAGGGAGCAATCAGCGGCTGGATAAGCGAAAGCGTCCCGTCATAGCCGCGCACGTCTCCCCATTCTTCCAAGAAGTGGGTCAGCGGCAAGTGCCAATCGCACTTCGCGCTCGTTTCGTCGAAGTACAAGCCATGGTGGACTTTCAGCTTCGCGCTTGCGATGGCGTTGCCAAAGTCAAGGTCGGCGGGCGCGTTGTAGACCGGATTCGCACCCAGGATCAGAAGGATGTCGACCTTTGAGGATTTGATGGCTTCCGTCAGTTGGGTAATGGATTGAAGATGGTTGGCGGGACCGAAATCGACTCGCGGACCGTGGAGCACCGTCTTGCCATTGTTGCCAAGCTTTTCATTGATGGCGTGGCAAAGGTGGTGAACGGATGCCGGTTGACCTTCGCCAGGGATAACCGCGCTTGTCCCGGGGTTGGCTTGAAGGTCTTTGACGATCTTCGAGATCGTAGCGGCATCTACTGGGGCAGCCCCTGCGTCCGAAGCGACACCAAGCGCGGCGGCGATTGCGGCCGTGACCGAGGCGACATCCGACGCCTTGATCGCCCATCGGTGATCCGCATTGGTTCCCGTCACGGTTGGGAAACTCTCAAACTGGTAAAGACGGTTCATACTGCCGCCCGTCACTTCCAACCGACGCCCATCGGCGAAGTCTCGAGAGTATCGAAGATGCCCAGGCCCGCTCACCAAGAAGTCGGAGTCAAGCGAGACGATAACCTTAGCCTGAGCCAGGTTGTAAGTTGTGTTGACAACCTTGCCAAACGCCGCCTGCGAGCCTCCTCGGGCGTTGTCGCGGCCAATAGGATCCCAGCTATGCCAGGTTGCCGCCGGATAGGCTTCGAGAAACGCGTCGAGAGACGCGGCAAGTAGGGGAGAAGCGACGGTGTCGGTAAGGATTCTGATTCCCGCGCCTTGCTTCGACTTCTGCTTTGCGAGGGCTTCCTTGAGAACCTTCTCGTACTCCTCCCACGTGCTGATTTCCCCGGCGGAGGACACGTTCTGGCTTCGATCGGGATCGTACATCGACAGGATCGAGGCCTGCATGATTGAATTGGTCGATCCTTGACTCTCGGGATGATCGGGATTACCTTCGATCTTTGTCGGGCGGCCTTCATGCTGTTCGACAAGCACGCCTACGCCATATCCGCAGAGCGGAATCGATGTGGCATAAAACATTGGTTTGCCAGGAACCAGCTCCTCTGGCTGTTTCACATAAGGAACAGCCTTTTCCTGGTCCAAGAATGCGCCCCGGCAGCCCGAGAGCCCGGCCAGGGCAATCGAGGCTCCCATAACCTTGAGCATCGAGCGGCGGTCAATCTCAAGCAGGGTCTTTCGGTGGGGAAACTCGTCTTCTAGCCAAAGTTGGAATTCCTGGGTATCCGCAACCTGCTCAAGGCTTCGCCAGTAGCGCTTTCCGCCTTGCCCAGCAAGCTCCTGACGGATCGCTTCGATATCCAGTCTTCCCTGCTTCTGTTCGTTAGGTTCCATTAATTCCAATCCAAACCAGTTTAGTGGTGGCACACCGCGCAGTCGGCCAACTGCTGCACCTTCACTCCGTACTTGGCCAGCAACTCCTTGCCCGCCTTCTTCTCGTCGGCGCCGTCGCTTCCGCCGTATTCGCCGCCCAAAATTTTGTGCTCACGAGCCGTCAGCTCGTCGCCTGCTTGGTACTTCCAGTAAAGGTTGAAGACCTGCTGCCTCGGCGACATGTGGGGGTTCTTTTCATCCGCATACACATACCGCTCAGGTGCGCGGTGGCACTGCAGGCACCATTGCATCTGGAACGCATTTCCTTTGTAGGTAATGTGCTGCTGTTGCATCGGGCCGTGGCAAGTGTTGCAGTTGATGCCGCGCGTGATGTGAATGCTGTGGTTGAAGTAGACGAACTCAGGAACTTTGTTGACCTTGTTCCACTTGATCGGCGTACCCGTCTCGAAGCTCTTGCGTATCGGCTCCAATAGCGGCGAATTCGTCCAAATCTGCGAGTGGCAGCTCATGCAGGTTTCGGTCGAGGGAAATCCCGCTTCCGCCGACACTTCTACCGATGTGTGGCAGTACCGACAGTCGATGCCTAGCTCCCAAGTGTGGTGCTGGTGGCTGAAGGGGATCGGCTGGTTGATCGGCACCTGGACCTTCGTGTTCGCCGGGGAACGTGTGATGGCCGCGACGCCGTATCCGATGATTAACGGCGCAAGGAGCCCCAGGATAAGGCTCGCTCTTGCGATGTAGTTGGCGGCAGGCTTAAATATCTGCGGCATCTTGTTGCTCCATTGAGATAAGAAGGCGCGTTCCAGGCTCGTCCTTGAGTTGAACCGGCGCGGAGTGTACCAAGCCTAATCTTGACATTGCTGTCAACTTAGAAATTTCCAATTAGCCACCTCTGGTCGACTGCGACCGCCAAGAATAGCAAGGCAAGATAAAGCATCGAGTAGTGGAAGAGAGCGCTCGCCTGAGGCCGCTCGATTTTTCGGTAAAGCTTCACGCAAAGCCGGATGAGAATAAGGTCCATTGCGATGACGGAAATCAGGAAGATCAGGCCGCTCGCTCCGACGAAGAATGGCAGCAAGCTCAACGCCACGGTGAGGGCCGTGTAAAAAGAAATCTGAGAAACGGTCGCCTTCTCCCCCTTTGCGACCGGCAGCATGGGCACTCCCGCCTCCGCGTAGTCGTCCTTCAACAGCAATGCCAGGGCCCAAAAGTGAACGGGCGTCCAGATGAAGATCAGGGCGAACATCCACCACGCCATTGCGTTCAGACTGCCCATCACTGCGACCCAACCGACCATTGGAGGCACCGCGCCCGCGGCTCCGCCGATGACGATGTTCTGCCAGGTTCGCCGCTTTAGGTAGAGCGTGTAAATGCAAACATAGAAAGCCTGGCCCGCCAATGCGATCATGGCGGCCCACAAATTCGCACCTGCCCAAAGCACGGCGAAGCTCCCAAACGTCAACGCCAACGAGAAGTTCATCGCCGCCGGCGTGGAGATCGATTGCGTCACCGTTGGGCGCTTAGATGTTCTCGCCATTCGACCGTCTATGTCTCGGTCGACCACCATATTCATGGCGTTGGCCGCTCCGGCGCTAAGGTATCCACCCACCATAACCGCGAGGAAAGGAACGAGGCCGGGCCACCCCTTGGCCGCGGCGAACATCGCGGCTCCCGCCGTAAACAGCAAAAGCGAAATGACCCGAGGCTTCGTGAGGACGATGTACGCCTTCACTGCTTCGCGCAGCGCCATCGAATCTCGCTTGCGAAGCGACCCTTCGCGGTGAGGCGCCGTGTTCATGAGTCCAAATGCAACCGCCACGACGATGGAAACGAAAAGGATGTCCCCAAGCACCAGATGCACCATCTGCATCCAGATGGGAGCCTCGAGCCTAATATTCGCTAACCCCATCAAGAGTTGGGCGCAAAAGGTCGCGACCATGATTTTCGACGCTCGCTTGACCGGCTCGCTTGGCCTTAAGTGGGCAAGCAGTCCGGCGAAAATGCATACAAACAAACCAACCGCGACGGAAAGGTAAGGATGCAAGGGTTGAATCTGCTGCATCCAATGTGCGTCTGGGTTTGACGCTTGGACCAAAACGTTCTTGACCGGCATCAGGGTGTGGCTCAGGGCATTAATGGCCCCGGTAACGGCAAGCACCATCACGCCCAAGAACGTGACAACGCTGATTGGGACGATAGCGCCATTATCTCGAAAGGCGATACGCCCGCTACCAAGAGCGGACATCGCGGCAAGGGCAATGGAACTGACCAGCAACATGGTCGAGATCACATGGAACGACATCACGCCAACCCGCGCTGCAGAATCGTTCGTGGTCACAAGACCAAACAGGACGAGCGCAGCTCCGATCAGGCCCTCAACCAAGGTCAAGCCCAAGGCAACGCTTGAAAATAATCGAGCTTGGTGTCCTTTGGGAAAGTTCTTGAACGCCATCACGACGAGGACGATGGCGAGAACTCCGCAAAGGCTTGTGGAAACGCGGTGCGATCCTTCCACAAGCCGCGCGAACGCCCCGTTCATCGGCTCGTGGCTCAGGTCCAAGAGTGGCCACTGCGCTCCGCCTCCGTCGCCCGATTTCGAAGCGCGGACGAAGACGCCCCAGGCAACTGCCGCCAGATTGTAAATGAGAACGAACCAGGCAAAGGTTGCAAACTTCGGAACGGCTCTACGGTCGGGATCGTTGGAATTTGAGAGATCGGCAAGAATCGAAGGCTCGGCCTGCGCATTGGCCTGGCTAGTTTCTTCGCGGCGTTCCCGTGTATCGGAGAGGGCTGAATGACGTCTCAAGAATCCAACTTCAGTTTGGCAAACGCGTCTCCGTCAAATCAACTAGACAAACGCCTTGCTGCCAAAACTTTCAATTTTCCTTGAAAGTTCGAAAGGTTTGCCAAAATCGCGAGATACCTCGTAGAATAGGTCGTTTATTCTTCTTGTTGCGCAGTGCAAGTGAATTCGTGCATTGCCAACAAGGTGTGAGGTTGACCTTGGCCGGAACAAAAACTACAACTCGGGATCAGATTCTTGATGCAACCGAACGCATCATGGCGCGATACGGCTTCCGAAAAATGACGATGGAAGACATCGCCAAGGAAGCGCGGGTCGGCCGCCGAACCATCTACCTTTACTTCAAGAACAAAGAGGACGTGGCTTTGTCCTCGATCGGGAGGGTTGTAGAGTCCGCACAGACCCGCATGAAAGATGTCCTCTGTGCTGAGGGCGGGGACATCGTCGAAAAGCTTCGGGCAATGCTCAAGGAGCGAGTCATGGGGCGCGTCCGGGCGGTGGCGGAGTACCACGAAAGTCTTGACGAGATCTTCGAAGTCGTGCGACCGGCTTACATTGAACGACGCCGGCAGTACTTCTTCACCGAGCAAGACCTCATCAGCCAGGCACTTGAGATCGGCATCGAGGAAGGCAAGGTCCACATGTCCAATCCGATGGGAACCGCCGCAATCCTTCTTCAGGCAACCAACGCCTATCTGCCTTACAGCCTGAGCGTTCGCGAATTGGGGAACCCAGATCAGATTGAGAAGCAATTGAGCCAGATGGTCGACCTCCTGATCAACGGCGTCACCAAGAAA
>JACMJO010000095.1 GCA_014380605.1 Fimbriimonadaceae bacterium
AGTTGATGTCCCACCCGTGCTCTTGCTTGTAGATTTGGAGCTTTTCCAAAGGGGCTCGGGAAACAACGACGAAGCACGTATCCCGATTTGCAAGGTCCGTCAGATCACCCAAAGCATCGATAAACCCGGTGCATCCCGGGCAACCCTCTTCCCATTCGGGATCGAACATGAAGTGGTAAACGATGAGTTGGTGTTTGCTCGCGAAAAGGTCCTTCAAACTTTTCTTGCCATCGGCAGTGTCGAAGGTATACTCCTTCTCCAGCTTCACCATCGGCAAGCGGCGGCGATTTGCGTTGATCTTGTCTTTGAGCTTGGTGGACTCTTTCTCTTCCGCCAAGAGCTTCTTGCGCTCGTCGAGCCATTCGGCTTGGGAGACAACGTTGGGCATCGGGATTTGGGTTTGGGTCATGGTTTCAACTCTCCTGTGCTACTTAGACTGCCATTTGTCTGGATACTATACTTAACCTTTTGGTAAAGTGTCAAGGATTATCCTAATTTTTAATGTTTCCAGTCAAACTAGGCCTAGACCGGAGTTTGGTGTAAACTTTACTAAGTGGTTAACCAATCCGCAATGACGCTTGACCGGGTGTTCTATGCCCTGTCCGATTCCACCCGGCGAGATATTCTCGGGCGGGTGGCGAGGGGGCCGGTGGCGGTTTCCGAACTCGCCAAGCGCTATCAGATGTCCTTGCCCGCCGTGGTGAAGCACCTGGGCGTGCTGGGATCATGCGGCCTGGTGAAGACCGACAAGGTTGGCCGGGTTCGATCCTGCACCCTGGACGCCGCGCCACTGAAGGCCGCCGACGACTGGATCGAGACCTATCGCGTCTTCTGGGAAGGACGATTCGACCGCCTTGGGGAATACTTGAACGAACTATCCGAGGACCCCGCCCCATGAACAACCTCATCGAAGCCCTCATCGTCGAGCGAACTTACCTGCACCCCCGTGACCTAGTGTTCCGAGCCTGGACCGAGCCCGTGCGGCTTGAGCGATGGTTCTGCCCGAACCCGGACAACAAGGTCGATGCGGAAGTCGATCTGCGAGTGGGAGGGAAGTATTGCATCAAGATGATCACCCCGGCGGGCGACGCTTGGGTGGTGGAGGGCGAGTATCGGGAGGTGGTGAGGCCGGAGAAGCTTGTCTTCACCTGGAAATGGGCGAGCGAACCGAATGCCGAACCCGATCTGGTCACGGTTCAATTCTTGGAAGTCGAGGGCGGAACCAGGGTGGTCCTCACGCACGATCGGCTAGATTCGGAAAAGTCTCGCGAGAACCATGGCATCGGCTGGAATGCGAGCATGGATCGGCTGGTCGGCTATCTGGTGAACCCAATGGAGACCCTGATGCTCCCCTCGCCGGACCTATTGACGGCGGCGGTGGAGATTCGGCAGGCTAAGAACTTGGCGGAGCTGGCCCTGCAGAGGTTGGCCCGGACCTTCAGCTACGTCCCCGACGACAAGCTGAATTGGACTCCCAGCGAAACCTCCAAGACTCCTTTGAGGGTTCTGGTTCACGCCGCCCTGTCGAACGACTACTTTGCCGCAGTCTTGAGGGGGGATGAATTGCCCTACCAGTCCGCCGAAGAAGTGGTGGCGATGATCAAGGTGAAAGAGAACGAGATTCAGACTCGGGATCAGGCTTTAGGACTTCTGGAAACCACGACTCGGCAGACGTTGGAAGCGTTTGACAAGCTCGACCCGGCTCGGCTAACGATCGATCCCAAGGTGGCTTTCATCTTGCTATTGGTGGGTCGGCATGCAGACGGCCATGCCTCCCAGATCGATTATCTCCAAACCACCTGGGGCGACTTGGAAGACCACTTTGTGATGTAAGGGACGGGCATTGCGGTCTTACGGCGTTGCGGTCTATGTATCTTCCTGCCGTAACGCCGAAAAGCCGCAACACCGTCGTGATATATTGTTATATCAATTGCTTTTGAACCTGCGATGCTGTCAGCATTTGGCGGAGGATGAAGTTCTCTGACGGCAATTGGATGATGCTCCCGGGCGTGCGCGCCCATTATGCCGCTGAGGTCTACGAGGCGGAGGTTCGGGATGGCGGCCTGGACCTTCTGGTTCCGACACGCAAGATTCGGCATCGCGGTGATACCTTGGAGGGGCCGGTGCTTACCATCCGGCTCAGCTCGCCCATGCCGGATGTGATTCGGGTCCAGGCGACTCATTATATCGGGGAGTCCAAGAAGGGACCCGCTTTTGAATTGGAAGCTCAGAGTGGGTTTTCGCCGGAGGTCTTCGTTGAGGACGAGGAGGTCAGGCTGACTTCCGGCGCGGCGTCGGTGGTTTGGCGTCGATTGGAAGGGGATATTTCTTTCGAGTCTGATACCCAGGCGTTTGCTGGGTCGCCCGCGCGCGGCCTGGGTTTGATGCAGGTCGAGGGGCAGGGAAGCTTCATGATGGGCCAGGTTTCGCTCGGTGTG
>JACMJO010000096.1 GCA_014380605.1 Fimbriimonadaceae bacterium
GACGAGAAGTTCGTCACGGAGCAGGCTTACATGAATCCTCGCTTCGTGGAGGACATGGTCAGGGAAGTCGCGTTGGCGTTTGACAGGGACGACAGGGTCAGGGCCTACGAGATCGAGGTTGAGAATCATGAGTCGATTCACGATCACAACGCTTACGCTTATCTCAAACGCGAGAAAGTTTAAGTAGAATCATCGGCATGCGTCTCTTATCACTGTCGATCCTTATCCTGACCGGTGCCACCTTAGCGTCTGCCCAGTCCGCTTACACCCACAAGGGTCTCTTCAAGTTCACCAGCCCGGTGGGATATAAGCAAAGAACAGCCGGCGTTGCTCCAGGTAGGGTCAGCTTTTTTGCCGCGCCCAAAGACAGTTATTCATCAAACCTGATGCTTTCGTTTGCTGATTCGGGAGCCTACACGGCCGCAGGAATCGGAAAAGAGACCCTGGCTTACTTAAAGGCCAGCGACAAGAACGCCAAAGTGCTTGGTTCCACAGCCATGAAACTTGGCGGCATGGATGCGTTTTCGATCCTGACAGATCGGACTCTGCCCAACGGCATGGTGGTCGGCCAGAACCAGGTCATCGGCGTTCACAAGGGTAAGGCGGTCATCCTTACCTTCTCCGCCCTGAAAAAGGACTTCAAAGCGGCGAACGCGAAATTTGCCAACTGCTTCAAGAGCTGGGTTTGGGAGAAGTAGTTCGATAGTCGAGTGCCGAAGCGGATTACAAAGATTCGATCCGCTTCGCGAGTTCAAAGTCATAGGGCGATAGCCCGCCGACGTCATGGGTGTTCATCGACACTTTTACGTTGGCATACCCGACCAAAAGGTCCGGGTGGTGGTCGAGCTTGTCAGAGACAAAACCGACCGCTGAAGCGAAGACGACTCCATCTTTGTAAGTTTTAAACTTAAAGCTCTTTGTCAGCTTTCCATCTTCTATAGCCCACCCTGGACGAGACGCCAAGGCTGAGGTTGCTTCTGTTTCATCGAGCTTTCGATACTCAAGTTCCATATCTGCGTTATACGATAGATTTGGGTGGCAAGGGCAGCTTGCCCATGCGTTCCATGACCTGCCAGGTCATGGCCAGCTTGCAGGGCAAGCTTGTATTCAGCTTCTGAGCAGGCTGCTCAGGAGACACATCACTGGGCATGTCAGACCCCTTCCAGACTCCCTTCGTCCCAGCCAAAGCACCCTTGCCTAGGTAAACTCCGTAAATCATCAGGCCTCCTTGGGCCGACGAGGATATCCAGACAATGTCGTCAAGCACTGCTTCCCACCCTATCGATTTATCCCGAGCAACCAACGTCTATTACAACCTCAGCGTAGAGGAACTCGTGCGTCACGCACTGGAGTCGGACAATGCGGTCCAGGCTTCCAATGGCGCGCTCGTTTGCACTTCCGGCAAGTACACGGGACGGACGCCAAAGGACAAGTATGTCGTTCGGGAACCGAGCAGCGTAGAGCACATTTGGTGGGACAACAATGCCGAAATGTCGCCCGAGACCTTCGAGCACGTTCGAAACAAAGTTCGCACCTATGCGGAGGACAAGAAGCTCTACGTCATCGACACATTCGGTGGAGCTGACTTACATCATCGAATCTCGGTCAGATTCATTGTCGAGCGTCCCTACCATGCGCTTTTCATCAAACAGCTCCTGATCCGCCCATCAGCCGAGGAACTGGCGAACTTCCAACCCGAGTGGACGGTTTGCGACATGTGTAGGCTCTATGCCGTTCCCGCCGTGGATGGCACCCGAAGCGAAGCCGTCATCGCCCTTAACTTCGCCGAAAAGCAGGTCCTGATTCTTGGCACTGAGTACGCCGGCGAAATGAAGAAATCGGTGTTCACGATCATGAACTACCTTCTGCCGCTCAAGGGCGTGATGAGCATGCACTGCTCTGCCAACATCGGTGTGGATGGCGATACGGCTCTGTTTTTTGGCCTCAGCGGAACGGGAAAGACCACTCTGTCTGCCGACCCTGACCGACGCCTGATCGGCGACGACGAGCACGGCTGGACTGACGAAGGCGTTTTCAATGTGGAAGGTGGATGCTACGCGAAGTGCATCAAACTGAGCGCGGAAGGCGAGCCTGAGATTTGGAATGCGATCCGGTCTGGATCGGTCCTGGAGAACGTGGTTCTGACCGAGGGCAACGTCCCGAACTACGATGACGCCAGCATCACCGAGAACACTCGGGCGGCCTATCCAATCGAGTACATCGACGGCGCGGTGATGCCAAGCGTCGGGGGCCATCCCAAGAACATCGTTTTCTTAACCTGTGACGCAACCGGGGTTTTGCCCCCTATCTCCCGCCTAACCCCCGAGCAAGCGATGTTCCACTTCCTGAACGGCTACACAGCAAAGGTTGCAGGAACTGAAGCGGGGGTCACTGAGCCTACTCTTACATTCTCAACATGCTTCGGTGCGCCATTCTTACCACTGAGACCCCAAGCCTATGCCGATTTGTTGGGCGAGAAGATCAAACGGCACGACGCCCGCGTTTGGCTGGTCAACACCGGTTGGACGGGTGGTCCCTACGGAGTCGGACAGCGGATGAAACTCAGCTACACGCGCGCAATGCTCAAAGCTGCGTTCGACGGGTCGCTTGATGAAGTGAACTACGAGAGCCACGACGTCTTTGGCCTTGCGATGCCAACCGAATGTCCTGGCGTTCCCTCTGAAATTCTCAACCCACGCAACACCTGGTCGAATCCCAACGAGTACGACACGGCGGCCCTGACCCTCCAGACTAAATTCCTGGAGAACCACGCCAAGATCACCCATCGTAACGACTAGTCCACTCTGCATGTCCACTTCATAATCAAGGCATGAGCTTTTATTCCTCGGTGGTGCGGCCGCTCATGTTCATGCTGCCCGCCGAAACCGCGCACGACCTCGCCATGTCGGTTCTGCGCCGAGGCTGGATCAAGGCGCGAGAGTTTCAACACCCAATCCTCGAGCAAGAGGTCTTCGGCGTCCCTTTCAGGAACCCGATCGGGCTTGCGGCTGGTTTCGACAAACACGCCCTCGCCCTTCCTCATTGGCAACGGCTGGGATTCGGTTTCACGGAGATCGGCACCGTCACCTGGCACCCCCAACCCGGCAACCCCAAGCCTCGCCTCTTCCGTCTTCCCAGCCAAAAAGCTCTGATCAATCGATTTGGATTCAACAATGAGGGCGCCAGGACAATATCCACGCGACTAGCGATCGCCCGGACGCCCATTCCGATCGGCATCAACCTTGGCAAGTCTAAGGTCACCGAACTTGCCGACGCCGCCAAGGACTACCAGGACAGCTACCGACTCCTCCACAAGTTTGGCTCCTACTTCGTGGTGAACGTCTCGTCACCGAATACACCTGGCCTCCGATCCTTACAAGAAAAGGGACCGCTATCAGAAATTCTTCACGCCATGAAAGAGGTCGACGACCCAAAGCCACTGTTCTTCAAAGTCGCTCCCGACCTCGAATACGACGCCCTCGACGAGCTTGTTGAAGTCGCCCGAGAGGCCAAAGTGACCGGCATCATCGCCACCAACACCACGCTCTCCCGCGAAGATATCCCCACCGGAACCCGGCATCGTGACGAGGCTGGCGGATTATCTGGCGCGCCCTTGAAGGATCGTTCCGATATGGTCCTCCGCCACATCGCCAAGGCCTGCGGCAAGGAGATGATCCTCATCGGCGTAGGCGGCATTACCACTCCCCAAGACGTCTTCGACAAAATCGCTCTCGGGGCGCACCTAACGCAAATCTACTCCGGCTGGATTTACGGTGGCCCCCACTTTGTCCCGGATCTCTTGGAAGGCTTTGTGGCCCTGTTGGAGAAACACGGGATTAAGTCGCTGGATGAACTGCGCGGAAGCGCCATTTGAACCACCTCCTCCATTGCGCGGGAACCAACGAGGAACTCACTCTAGGCTTGTTCGGAAATGGAGGAGGGGATAGGGGGTGGAGGTTTCGCCTAGTTCTTCTCCATCGAAAGCTCCGCAAGCTTGAGAACATACTCCCGCAAATTCACATCCGAGCAATGGGCATGAGTCGCGCCCTTCACAATCCAACACACTCCACCCGATGCCGCCGCAAGCTCCTTTCCATTCTCCACCGGGAACAGTTGATCCTCATCCCCATGGATAACGAGGGAAGGTTTGCCTTTCCACTTGGCCGCCGCTTCCACGGGATTCACCAGGGCAGGGTCCACCCCCGACATCCGCTTCGCAAACCAGATTACCGGGGCCAGATAGGTGCTGGCGCCCGGCGCCTTCCGATCGAACCAGCTCGCTGTAGCGGGTCCCAGTCTTGCGAATGAGCCTTCCGTCGCCACTGCGTGGATGGTGGGATCGCGCTCCGAAGCCAGCCAACAGGCCGCACCACCCATCGAAATCCCGACCAAGACGATCTTTACGTCTTTTCCTGCCTTCTCCCTAGCCCAATTCACCGTGTCAAGGACGATCTGCGATTCTTTCAACGCGAAACCACTGGTCTCGTTGGTGCGGTTATCATGTCCAGGCAGAGCCGGGATCACGACGCCCACTCCCATGTCCGCCAAACCGTTCGCGACGTCGGTCCAGCCGAACTGGCTCCCGCCGTAGCCATGCACCAGGATGTAAACAGATTGCCCCGGCTTGATCGCCGACGCCCAGGCGTTGATTCCTGTCGTTTGGGAAAGTCCTATTGGAGGAGGCCCTGCGTTGGTTGTTCCCGGACGCACGTACTTGGAAGCCAGGTAATAGCAGCCCACAACATAGGCAAGGCTTAGCCCGACAAAGAAATAGATCACCCTACGCCAACGTCGCTTCCGCTGCATCAACACAATTGTTCAACAAGCTGGCGACCGTCATAGGTCCCACGCCGCCGGGAACGGGCGTAATCCAACTCGCGATCTCCTTGGCTGATTCAAAATCGACGTCCCCCACATCCCCCGATCGCCCCTCAACTTTGTTGTATCCCGCATCGATTACCACCGCCCCTGGCTTGATCCAATCCCCTTTCACCATCTCCGCCCGACCAACCGCCGCAACCAAGATGTCGGCTTCGCGACAAAGATCGGGCAAGTCTTGGGTTCGAGAGTGGGCGATGGTAACCGTCGCGTGCTTCTGCAACAGCATCAGAGCCATCGGCTTGCCCAAGATCACACTGCGGCCAATCACCACCGCCCGCTTTCCCTGACAAGGGATTTCATAGTGCTCAATGATCTTGGTGATACCCAGCGGCGTGGCACATCGAAAACCTGGCAAATCGGCTACCAGTCGGCCAAGGGAAGCGGGAGTGATGCCGTCCACATCCTTCTCAGCGCCCAAGGCAAGCAAAGCTTCATTCTCATCCAGATTCTTGGGCAAAGGGTGTTGGATCAAGACGCCATGAACAGAGGGATTCCCGTTGAGTTGGCAAATCTTTTCGATCAACTGGGCTTGGCTCCAAGTCTCGTCCACGTGGTAGCTTTCGCCAATCATCCCGGCGGCTTCTGCCCACTTGTGCTTCATGTTCACATAGGCCAAGCTACTGGAGTCCTGAGCCGCGACCAGCACATCTAACCGGGGAACCACCCCCTTGGTTCTAAGGGCATCCACCCGAGACTTCAACGTCTCGCGAACTGCTTTGGAAAGGGCTTTGCCATCAAGGATTTGGGCGGGCATGGAAGGTTAGAAGATACCCTTACATCGCGCAGGCGTCCCGGGCTCTTTAGAGCTAGAATCATCCTATGTTTGGATCGATTTTTTACGGCCTGCGGAGTACGGTCGTGACCACTGGAGCAAGCGTCACCGACGCTCGAAACGCCGCCGAATCGGCGGTGATGACCGTCGAGCACCGCTTGAGCACCTTGAACTAGCTTGTGCGGGACTTTGGAATCTGTTGAAGGCGAAGCACGGCTACACCGACCAAGAGCTTGTTTCAGCGATACAAGAGGTAGATGCCCGCGACGGCAACGTCGATGGCAAGATTGGCCACGTCGCCCAAACTTGTCCGCAATGCCACCGCAAGCTTCTCTCCCGCGACTCCCCAAATTGCTCCTGGTGCGGCGCAGAACTTGGGGCCAAAACCCTATAGGGACTAAGCCGTATGGACCATCGGGCGTTTGCGTTTGTCGGATTCGAGTCGCCGCAAGATTTCTCGAGTAATCGGAGCTGTCTCGCCCTGGCCAAAGAGGAGATACCGGAACAGATAAGCAACGGGGTTGCCCTCGGTCCAATTCAGGTATGCGTGGGGACGCTTCCCCGTAATCTCTCGAACATGGAGTAGGAAGGCGGCAATAGAATTGGGAACCGCCGTTCCTCTGGCCCTTAAAACTTCATACTCTCCGATTCGGAGACCTTCGACCTTGAGCACGCCTGAAAATTCGGACGCATCTGAGATGTAGACTTCTAGAAAGAGAATACATTCCTCGGCAGGAATCTGGTGGTCTTCCCGGGCCTCCCGGTCTGCTCTCGCGTATTCCGCTTCGTCGAGTTCCTCAGGCCGGTTGGGAATGATGCGGATGATATCGTCTCCCGCCGCCGCCTTCGCAATCATTTCCGCCGCCGCGGCGTCCAACTCGATTCCATCGACCCGCAGGTCGATGGACCGCCAGATTCGCGAAACAAGCGATACGGCGACAATTGATCCAATGAAGAATCCTGCGATCTTGATTCCATCGGGCCGCTCGACAATGTTCACGATCGTCGTGTACAAGAACACGAGCGCGATGATCCCGAAGCCCCACGCGGCGGCTTTGGCGTTCCGTCGAACTGCCGAAATTGTGACCGCGATCGCCGCGCTGGTCATAAGCACGAGAACGCCTGTGGCGTAGGCTCCCCCCTGGGCGGTCACATCTGCGCGGAAAATGACAGTGACGAAGAATGCGATCGCGATGAAGACAAGCACCAAGGGCCGCACCGCTCGTGTCCACTCCGGGGCCATCCCGTAACGGGGAAGATAGCGAGGAACGATGTTTAACAGCCCAGCCATTGCCGAGGCGCCCGCAAACCAGAGAATGGCGATCGTGGATACGTCGTAGATCGTCCCGAACACGTCGCCAAGATAGTGATGGGCGAGATAGGCCAAAGCTCTACCATTTGCCTCACCTTTGGCGATACCCGGAGCCGCATCTCGAAATTGCTCGGCCGGAATAAGGAGCGTTGTGATCAGGCTGCTGAAAAGGAGAAACACGCTCATGATCAGCGCGGCGTTCAGAAGCAACTTTCGAGTGTTGCGAATCCGACCTTCTGGATTCTCAATCGACTCGCCAGGATTGCCTTTTACAAGGGGCATCACCGCCACGCCTGTCTCGAATCCAGAGAGTCCCAGGGCCAGCTTAGGGAAGAGAAGCAACGCCGCCGCCACCATCATCGCGGGATTACCATGCCGTCGGAAAAGTTGGTCCTTCCAATCGCCCAATACCGCTCCGTGAGTGAAGACCTCGTACAAACCGCGAGCGACAACAACTGCGTTGAGCGCGAGGTATATGATCACTAGCACCACCGCGATACCGATCGCCTCCTTGAAGCCCTTGAGGAAAACTGCGCCCAGCATCCCGATCAAGACGAGGGTAACGAGGACTTCACGGCCATGCAGAGCATTGCCGACCAACGGGTTTTCGATAACGTGAGCCGTGGCGTCGGCGGCGCTGAGCGTGATGGTGATGATAAAGTCGGTGGCGACGAACCCAAGCAAGGCTAGCACGAAAAGTTTGCCTTTCCACCAGGTCAGCAGATTCTCGAGCATCGAGATCGAACCCTCTCCGTGCGGGCTTTCCTTAGCCACTCGGTTGTAAATCGGCAGGGCGCCAAACAGGGTCAAGAGCACGAGAATAAGGGTAGCGATCGGAGACAGCGCCCCCGCAGCCAGAGCGGCGATGCCGGGCTGGTACCCAAGGGTGGAGAAGTAGTCGACGCCCGTGAGGCACATGACTTTCCACCAAGGATGCGTGTGGTGAGGGGATTCCTCTGCCTGGTGCGGGCCCTCAGGTTCGGCGACGTGACCTTGCAGGAGCCATCGCTTAAGAGGACTCGGCTTTTTGATTTCCAATTGGGCGGGTTTGGCCATGTGCACCTACTCTGCGCGATAGTTTGAACTATTCGCTCGACTTTAGCTTCCAACCTGCCAAGCGGGCGACACTCTTGCCTTCATCGGTCTCAGGGTCCAGGTCAACCTCTTCGATCTCCGGCAACTCCTCGATGTGGACGACCTCTTCGGGCTCTTCCTCTTTGGGAGCCGTTTCGGGGTCCCATTCGGACTTTTTGGAGTCGGCAAGCACTTTTCCCAGAACCCCGTTGACGAACTTGCCGCTTTCGGCGGTCGAATACTTCTTGGCAATCTCGATCGCCTCGTTTAGGGTCACCGCCGGAGGGATAGCCGGTTCGAAAATGAGTTCATACGTGGCCATCCGAAGGATATTACGATCGATGGCGGCGATGCGGCTGAAGTCGTACTCTTTGATCCGCTCGGCAAGGATCTCGTCGATCATGTTCGAATTGTCGTGGTAGCCACGAATAACCTTCTCGGCATAGTGACGTTGATCGAAATGGATTTCTTGATCCTGGATGGTATCGGCAATGACCTTGTCGGGGTTGACCCGGGTGATGTCCATCTCATACAGGCCACGAAGCGCAAGTTCACGCCCGCGGCGTCTGGATTTAGCCATTCAGGAACCTTGGCACGAAGCCGGTATCGAACTCGCCCTTGATCCATTCCGGATGCTCGACCAACCTGCGCAAGAACGGAATATTGGTGGCAATCCCCCCAACTTCAAACTCATACAGGGCCGCGCGAAGCTTCCTAACCGCATCCGCTCGATCCTTGCCGAGGACGATCAGCTTGGCCAAGAGGGGATCGTAGTAAGGCGAAACGCTGAACCCGGCGTAGCAATGGGTTTCCATCCGAATTCCCCGTCCGCTGGGAGCAACCCAATGAGTAATGCATCCCGTGCTTGGAGCGAAATCCTTGTCCGGATCTTGGGCCGTTACTCGAACCTCGATCGCGTGCCCGGTCAAGTTGACATTGCGCTGGGTGAGCGGCAATTTCTCGCCCGCCGTAATCGCCAACATGAGGTGAACCAGGTCGATGCCCGTGACTTCTTCGGTCACCGGATGCTCGACCTGAAGTCGAGTATTCATCTCAAGGAAGTAGAACTTGTTGTCCTTGTCGACCAGGAACTCCACCGTGCCCGCGTTTTGATAGCCCACGCTCTTGGCCACCTTAACCGCCGCCTCGCCCATCTTCTTACGAACTCGATCAGGCAACCCAGCATAAGGCGCTTCCTCGACGATCTTCTGATGGCGAAGGTTTTGGATAGAGCACTCGCGCTCGCCCAGATAGATCATGTTTCCGAAGCTATCGCCGATAACCTGAATCTCGACGTGCCTAGGCTCAAGGACGAACTTCTCAACCAGCATCTCGCCTGATCCAAAGCTTGCTTGAGCCTCCGCAGAAGCCGTTTTCCAAAGGCTTGCAAGTTCATCTGGCGAATCGACTCGACGGATGCCGCGCCCACCACCACCGGCGACGGCTTTGAGAAGAACCGGATACCCAATCTCCTCGGCAACCTTTAAGGCATCAGAATCTGTGGCAACGGCGCCATCGGAACCCGGGACCACCGGACATCCGGCGGCAATCGCGGCAGTCTTGGCACTCGCCTTGTCCCCCATCGCCTCGATTGCGGCGGTTGGAGGGCCGATGAACTTGATTCCAAGCGACTCCAAGGCGACGGCAAAGTTGGCTCGTTCGCTGAAATACCCGTACCCGGGATGGACGGCGTCGGCTCCCGAAATCTGAGTTGCCATCAACACGTTTGCGAGGTTCAAGTAGCTATCGGTGTTCGTTCCGGCTCCAACGCAGATCGCCTCATCGGCGAGCTTGACGTGGAGGCTCTCTCGGTCCGCCTCGCTGTAGATCGCGACGCTCGAAATGCCAAGCTCTCGACAAGCCCGGAAAACGCGGCACGCAATTTCGCCCCGGTTGGCAACCAGAACCTTCTTAAGCATCAATACTTTCCGTGACCTGGGTGCACGCATTTAACCCTGCCCGTTTGAGCATCATAGGAATAGGGTTCTTTGCCTTTGCCCATCGGGCAGGAATAGAACTGCGAACCCAACCTAGTCTCTTCAAGGGTTTGCGGCCAAACCTCGTCACTACCCGTGTCATGAGACATCTGGAGCGACAAACGTAGTTGGCCGAGGTAATTCTTGCAAACGGTGTCCTCTGCCTTCGCCTTAACCAATCCGGGAACGGTAGTACCCCGACCGTCGGCTCGAGGAGACCCTTGGCTTGAAAACGCCCCCGAGCCCTTCATCATCACGACGGCCAAGACCGCAATGATTGCGATAACGACTAAGCTGGCGGCCAACGTTTGGCCGCTTTGGATTTTTCTCATGGCTTCACCCGGGCGATTGCTTGCCCAAATTCTACGGCATCGCCATCCTTGACGAGAACCTCTACGATTTCTCCGGCAACGGTCGACTCGACATCGTTGGCCAGGCCCAGTGTGGAGATCGAGGCAACGACATCGCCTTTTGCGATGTGGTTCCCAATCACAAGCTTGCCCTCATCTTCTCGGAAATAGCCCACGTGAGTGGCCTTAATCGACAAGAAGGTTGTTTCAGGAGGAGCATCTGGTTCGTCGATAACCCCGCTGACTTGAGGCTTTTTTCTTGCGGCTGGCTCTAGGCTTGCCCGAAACTGAGCTTCGCCATTTGCAAGTTCTACCTCTGCGAACCCGTGGTCGCGCGCCACTTGCAGTGCGTGCTTCACGACTTCGGCATCTATGCTAGCCATGGGGAGGGGAGTTTACCCGTGGGCGTCGTTGCCGCACGGATTGAAAAATAAGGAATGCCCCCACTTGAGGGTCGGAAGCATTCCTTGGAGAGGAGAAAGCGTTTCGTAAAACGCAAGATCCGGTCGTCTTTCTATTCGACGACTCTCATTGTTAACTGTACAGACATATCATAACGAAAAAGAGATTCCCGTGGGGGGCAAATTTTGCCAGATCATCCGCAAAATTACCTGGCTCCAAGACCGCCAATCGTGGAAAGGGATTTGTGGGACGAGGAATCAGCCAAGAAACTCGGTGGATTGCTGG
Organism: Fimbriimonadaceae bacterium; assembly: GCA_014380605.1. Taxonomy (GTDB): domain Bacteria; phylum Armatimonadota; class Fimbriimonadia; order Fimbriimonadales; family Fimbriimonadaceae; genus 55-13. The sequence goes on from JACMJO010000096.1 coordinate 11,053, forward strand.
GAATCTACCGATACCTATGCTTGGCGGCGTTGGAGGGATGATGGCACGCGAGACGACATATAGAGTATCTGGGCTCCTTACCGAGAATCCGGTCAGCAAGCTCAGCTTTGGGGAGATAGCATAAATGTCAGCTAAAGGAAGCGCCGTTAGAGTGGCGATGGCCGACATTCAAGTGCTTCGTAAGAGCGGCCAACTTACCTGCTTAGGACTCGGCAGCGGTATCAGCCTATGCGGGTTCGACCCCGTAACAAGCGTGGCCGGTATGGTGCAGATCATGCTCCCTACCGCCTTTCAAGGCAAAGACTTAGAGAAGCCCGGCAAGTTTGCCGACACTGGCGTGCCTGCCCTGATCGAGGCGATGACCCGAGTAGGGGCCGATCAAGATCGCATCCTCTTCGCGATGGCGGGGGGAGCGCAGATTTTCAGATTCAATAGTGCCGAATCCAAATTAGACATCGGTTCGCGCAATGCTCAAGCGACCCTGGAAGCCGTCCAAGCACAGGGGCTTCAGGTTGTTGCTCAAGACACGGGCGGAGATGTCGCTCGGACCGCCACTTTCGACCTGGAATCAGGAATCTTTGCCGTCCGCACGGTAACAGCTGGAGAAAAAACCCTATGCAACTTGAGGGGATGAACGGATTGATGTCGGTGAATACACTGACGCTCGAAGACATCGTCGCAAAGACGAGCGATTTGCCGTCGCTCCCCGCAGCCGCGCTCGCGGTCATGCGAGAGACGGATTCGCCAACTGGCACCGCGCAGAGCATTGCCAGATACTTGATGCAAGACCAAGCGCTCACCGCGAGAATCTTGAGGCTGGCAAACAGCGCCTATTACGGGCTTGCGCGCCAGATCATGGATGTTTCGGATGCGGTGGTTGTGCTTGGCATGAGGTGTATCCGCAACCTGTGTATGGTCGCATCAACCTATCCGTGGATGATCAAGCCCCTCAAAGGATATGGCCTTGGTCCCCGAGAGATGTGGACCCACTCCTTTGCGGTTGCAGTTGGCGCTCAGCTTGTGGCGAACCGCTCCCGATCATCGATAAGCGATCAAGCGTTCACCGCAGGCCTGCTGCATAACTTAGGAAAAGTCGCCCTGAGCATTTGGCTGGAAGACAAGTTGGCGGGGATGCTCTCCATTGCTTGCCGAGAAGGGATGACGTTCGATCAGGTTGAGCGAAAGATTCTTGGGTTCGATCACTGCGAAGTCGGAGCGCACATGGGCGAGGTTTGGAATCTGCCAAAGCCTCTCGTTGAGGCGATGCGGTTCCATCACAATCCCAACGCTTGCGATCCCCACAACCCGCTCGTCGATTGCGTCCACGTGGCTGACTATCTATCGATGAGCATGGGACTTGGACTTGGTGGAGATGGGCTTCGCTACGACTTCCAGGAGGAAGCGCTCTTAAGGTTAGGCTTAACGCCCGAATCGTTTGATGAACTCGCGGAGGAATTCATGATCTCTTATGAGCAACATGAAAAACTTTTCGAGGACGCAGCGTGATCAAGACCCGAATACTGATTGTTGACGATTCGCCCCTCCTTCGACAAGTTTTGGTCGACATGCTTGCCGAAGAAGACGATTTGGTAGTTGTTGGAATTGCCAGGGATGGCCTCGAAGCTGTGGCCCTGGCAAAAGAGCTGAAGCCAGACGTCATCACGCTCGATGTCGAAATGCCCCGTATGTCCGGCTTGGAGGCCCTCGCCGCGATTATGCGCGAGGCGCCTACCCGTGTGATTATGGTCTCGACCAAGACTACATCTGGTGCGGCCGCAACGATCGGGGCCTTGGAGAAAGGGGCGATCGACTTCGTTTGCAAACCACGGTCCGGAAGCTTTATGGCCCTGCGCGAAGTTCACCAAGAACTGGTGGCAAAGATTCGAGGCGCAGGCAGAGCCGTCATCGGCATCCGCACGAGATCGCCGATCCGTGCGGCGGCTCCGGCAAGGTGCAGCGACAAGATAGTGCTTATTGCGAGCTCAACAGGTGGCCCCAAAGCTCTCATGTGCTTGTTTGAAACCCTGCCAAAGGGCTGGCAAGTTCCTATTCTCATCGTTCAGCACATGCCCGTCGGATTCACCGCGAGTCTTGCAGCTCGATTAGACCGCGTCGGGGCGGTCCCTTGTCGGGAAGCAGTAGACGGCGACCGCCTTCAAACTGGGCTGGCGCTGGTTGCGCCAGGAGGACAATACATGGCTGTCGATCATGAGGGGCGCATTTCTCTCTCCAATGGTCCCCACCACCAACTCGCCGCAGATCACTTGTTCGAATCGGCGGCAAAGCAGTTTGGCGCCAAGTGCTTGGCAGCAGTCTTGACCGGTGCAGGCACCGATGGAGCCTTGGGGTCATTAGAGATTAGGAAATCTGGCGGAGTAGCGCTGGGCGAAAGTGAATCAACATGCACCGTTTACGAGATGCCTCGGGCGGCACAGGAGATGGGCGGGACATCGGGTGAGTTCCCCATCAACGAGATCGGCCATGCCCTTGTTGCGACTTCGGCCGGAAGGCTAAAAGGAGCTGCCTAACCTCATGAAAGTCGAGTACGTCAGCCCATTCGCGGAGGCTTCAATCAATGTCCTGGCCAAGCTGATCGATTGCCGACCAGAGCGAGGCAACTTGAGCGCTCGCTCGCAGTTGTCTACAAGCCAACAAATCAATTTGGTCTGTAGCATCACGGGCCAGGTCGAAGGCCTGGTCATCTATGGGATGTCGACGATGACCGCCGACAAGCTTGTATCCAAGATAACAGGCGAACCAGTGGCGGTTTTCGATCAGGCTTCTGCGAGCGCCATCGCAGAGTTTGGAAACATGATTTCCGGGCAGAGCGCCTCGCTCTTGACCGATCAGGGGTTCAATTGCGATATCACGCCGCCCACGATCATCCGAGGAACGAACGTCAGCGTTACGGCGCTTGACACGCCGGCATTGGTGATCCAAATGAACATCCCCAACATTGGTCTGTTGGAGATAAACGTGAGCCTTCAAGAGCGCAAAAAGCTGGCGGCTTAGCCACCAACCTCACGGCCCCGGCACCGCATAGGTGTCGGGGCCGTGCTACGTTTAGTTATGCACGAACGCTTTGACTTGGTCAAACTCCAAGTTCACCGCGCCCGATCTTCGACTCGTATTGATGATCACCCGAAGGGTCATCGTGCTATCCGCCTTTATGTAGGTAGGACCGCTGAGGTTTGTAAAGCTCTTCTCTGTGAGTCCCGTTGGAACGTTCCACTTCGACAGAAGGACCTCAGCGCCGGTGACCTGGTTGACCGCGTACAGAGAGACAATCTCCGGCGTTGGCGACGTTGACCTTGCCCGGAAGGTGAAGTCGACCAGTGACTTATTGAGCGAGTCTGTCTGAAGGTTAACGGTCATCGAGCCACGCATCGATGGGAAGCTCATCGGCACAACCGAGCCGTCAGCCTTTTTCAGCTTCTTTGCGGCGTCGGCAACTCCTCCCGTCCCGGCCAAAGAAACGCTGAGAATCGGAGCGCCCCATCCTTTGGCTTCGGATGGGTCGACGATAATCAATCCTTCCTGCATGTCCGAAATAATGGCGTTTCCGCTTGGAAAGCCAGCCCAAGTGCCCCATGCTCCAGCAAATTGGAAGCCTGTGCCGCTGTGGGTATCAAAGTAGCCTGACTCTTTCAACTGCACGGGATTGCTTGTGTCATAGATACGGATACCCTGCTTGTATGCAGCCAGGACCAGGAATCCATCTTGGATGATCGAGTTATGGTCGATAGCGCTAATTGGGTTAGTGAACTTACCCATGTACGTCGGGCTTGCCAAAGTCTGAACGTCGATGATATGGGTCGTTGCATCGGTTGATCCCGTGAAACTGCCATTTAGTTCGTCGAATTCGTCGTTGAGATAGATGTATCGGTTGTCAGCGCTGAGAGCTCCACTGTGGCAATAGAACCTGTTGTCGAGGTTCGGTCCGCCGGGAGGGTTGGGCAAGTAACGGATGTATCCAAGGTTGGTAAAAGCCGGGACGTGATGGCCGCTCCCATTGACCGTGGTGGTCATGTCGATGATATAAAGTCCACCGGTGGCTCCGTTGCCACAGAATGCGAAGCAGATTTCCTTTCCAGCGTAAGGTCCAGATGTGTACTTCTTGATGAGCGAATCATGCACGTAATGACCTGACCAAGATCCGACCGCCACGGGCGCAAGAGGATTGGTGACATCGTAAGCGCGCAAGCCATTCACATCGCCACCATTCACGATGATGACGTTGCTGTCCGGCATCGCCTGGATCGTGTGGCCCTTGGAAAGGCCACCGACGGTAATGGTGTTCACGAGAGTGACAATGCCACTGTCTACTTGGCTGAGGTCGATGACCTGAACGCCGCCACCGCCTTCAGTCGTGCCGTAGGCGTAATTACCGAGGACACAAACCTCATGCCATTGTGATGCGACGCCTGGGATGTGCCCCACGATAACCGGCACCAGCGGATTGGTGATATTTACGACGGCATTGCCGTTGCTCAGGCCAATGATCGCGTACTCTTTGCCGCTCGGCGACACGTATCCAACGCACCCGGAGCCGCTTCCGGCGGGAATCGGGAATTGCGCCAATGTAATCTGCTTGAGCAACCTCACATTGTTCCGGGCGAATTGTGCGTGTGCGCTTACGGACATGCCCAGCACAGCAAGCATGGTCAGTTTTGATAGGTAATTTCTCATAGTTGCTTACTGCCTCGAAATGGTCACGGCATCGAACGCCAGCCTGGCCGATTGGTCGAACAGCACTTGGCCAGATCGCAGAACTCGGACCCGAACTTGGTCTATCTCTGAGCGCCGAAGACCGTCGATAAACGTAACTTCAATTTCCTGAGTCGCTCCCTGAAAAGTCCCCCGACCCGTAACCACCAACCTGTTGCCGGTCAAAACCGATCGACTGACCGACTTCAGAAAGACGACCGCTTCGCCCTGTCCATCCCTAGTGGCTCCGCCCGGGTCCTTGAGGACGAACATGAAATCAGCGAAGGAGTTTTTGCCGCTTCGAATCTCTCCAGAAATGGCTCCGGTGGCCTCGCCATCGTTGCCTAAGTATTGAAAGCCTCCCCTAGCAATAGCCTTGAATGACCCCGTTTGAGCGGAGCAACAGACAATGGCCAACACAAGCAGAAGCACGGTCCCAGTGAATCGCGCCATAGTGTGAGTTTATGAATAATTGACACGCATAACAAGGGTTTGCACGATTTACTGGTATTTCTGGGCTGTCGGCATTTTGGCACGACGGTTCAGCTCGATCAGGTTCCAAGCTTGCCCGGCAGTCTCTACCAAACCAATGATGCTGGACTCAACGCCAAGTTCCCGAAGTTCGTGGAGTTGCATCTCGGTCGCCTTCGAATTCCGCCAAAGACCTTTTTGCGAGGTGAAGCCCCGGCTGAAGGGCCAGCGCTCTTGAACCCTTCGATCTGCGATTGAGAAGGCTCTTACGAGATCTTGGCCCAAAGCAATTTGATCATCCTCGATCTGCCCGCCGTTGGCAAACTCTAAGTGGAATCTGCCAAGCGTGTCGCAGGCGATTCTCGCCGTTCGCTCAGACTCCCCGGCTCCCGATCCGCAGGGAAGCATGTAA
>JACMJO010000097.1 GCA_014380605.1 Fimbriimonadaceae bacterium
TCGATGATCTCGCCGAGCGATGGGGAAGTTCAGGAGCTTCCGATACCCGACGAAGCGCCCAATCCTGAGGAAGAGTTGTTTCACCAGGAGTGGACACGGGAGTTGCATGCCGCTCTCGACCAGTTGCCGGAGGTTTACCGGACGGCGATTTCGTTGTGCGACTTGGAGGAGATGAGCTACGGAGACATTGCCGCCGCCCAGAACACGACGATCGGGACGGTGCGGTCGCGGATTCATCGAGGCAGGAAGTTGTTGAGGGACATCATCCAGAAGAAGGGTTTACGGATTCCTTGATTTAGGATGGGCCTTGTCGACCGCTTCCTTCAGCCTTTCGATACTCACGTGAGTGTAGATCTGAGTTGTGGCGAGCGACTCGTGACCGAGCAATTGTTGGACCGTCTTTAGATCGGCTCCATTGTCGAGAAGGTGGGTTGCGAATGAGTGTCGCAGGGTGTGAGGAGAGACTTCACTTGGCAAGCCACTACTGGCCGCCCAACGTTTCACGATTCGGCGGATAGCGCCGGTGGTTAGCCTTCCTCCGGATTTGGCGGTGAAGATCGGATTGCCTTCGAGGGCTTGGGTTCTGTCTCCCCCGATGTAATCCCTGAGGGCCGATTTGCATGTGTTGCCAAAGAATGCGATTCGCTCTTTGTTTCCCTTTCCCAGAACTCGGATTGTTCCTTCCCTGAGGTCGAGGTCGGGCAGGTTCGATCCGGCGACTTCGGAAACACGCAGGCCGGCTCCATAGAGAAGTTCGAGAATCGCCCGATCCCGGCTGGCGTCGGGGGAGGCGTCTTCCTGATCTAGGAGGTCGGTGGTTTGAGATTTGTTGAGGGCTTTGGGAAGGGGTCGGCGGCGGATTGGGGCTTCTAGGGATTCGGTAGGGTCAGAGTCCAGCTTGCCGATTCGCTTGAGGTACTTCACGAACGTTCGGAGGGTGCTGAGCTTGCGGGCGCGGGTGATTGCGTTGGGGGCGTAGGTTCTCAGATAGCCTCGGAGAGCATTGGGCTCCAACTTGAATTCGCCTTCAAGATGTAAGGCCAGTTGGGCAAGGTCGCTGCCGTAGGAGCGCACCGTCGCCGAGGAACGCTTCACGGCGAGGTTATCCAGGAAGGCTTGAATGAGGGCGTCGAGAGATTCGGGCATGGAAGGGATGGCTTCCTCTATCAGGACGGCTCTAGGCTCGTTTTAGGATCAACGAGACGTTGTGTCCGCCGAAACCATAGCTGTTGGACATCGCCATGCTTACGTCGGCGTCGCGCGCCACGTTGGGGATGTAGTCCAGATCGCATTCGGGATCGGGATTCTCGTAGTTGATCGTGGGCGGGAGTTTGCCGTCTCGCATCGCGAGGATACATACAAGGGCCTCGATGGCACCAGCCGCGCCAAGCGTGTGGCCGATCATGGATTTGGTGGAGCTAACGGGGGTCTTGTAGGCCAAGTCTCCGAAGGCTCGCTTGATTGCGTGCGTTTCGCCTCGGTCGTTGTAATAAGTCGAAGTTCCGTGGGCGTTGATGTAGCCGATCTGGTCGGCAGTAGCTCCGGCGGTGCGCAGAGCCATGCGGACGGCTCGGAAGGCTCCGTCGGCGTCGGGGTCGGGCTGGGTGATGTGATAGGCATCTCCGGTCATTCCATAGCCGACTACTTCACCATAGAGCTTTGCGCCGCGCTGCGTGGCGAAGTCATAGTCTTCGAGTACGAATACAGCCGCGCCTTCTCCAATAATGAATCCGTCTCGTTCCTTGTCAAAGGGTCGGGAGGCTCGATGGGGTTCGTCGTTTCGAGTCGTCATGGCCCTGGCGGCGCAGAATCCACCTAGTCCAAGCTCATTGATGGGGGCTTCGGTTCCGCCCGCAAGCATCGCGGTGGCATCGCCGCGCTTGATGATGTGGTATGCGTCGCCGATGGCGTTTGCGCCCGTCGAGCATGCGGTCACGACGCAGGTGTTAGGCCCCTTAAGTCCGTGCAGGATCGAGACATAGCCGCTGGCCATATCGGGGATCATGTAGGGGACCAGGAATGGGGAAACCTTGCTCGGTCCGCCCTCTATTTGGCGCCGATGCTGTTCGCCAAGATAGGTGAGGCCGCCGATACCGGAGCCGATGCAGACTCCGAATTCCTCGCGAAGATCGTCGGTCACTTTGATCGCGGAATCGTCCATCGCCATCTGCGCGGCCGCGCAGGCGAAGGCGATGAACCGATCGATTCTGCGGGCTTCTTTCTTGTCCAGCCAATCTTCCGCGACAAAGTCTTTGACTTCCGCGGCAATTTGGGTGGAGTACTCCGACGGATCGAGAAGCGTGATTCGCTCTACCGCGCTTTCACCGGCCAACAAACGAGGCCAAAACTTATCAACCCCAGTTCCAAGGGGCGTAACCGCCCCGACGCCAGTGATGACGACCCGCCCAGATGGAACGGGCCTCTCGCTCATCCCTGCTTCTTAGAGATGTAGGTTACGGCGTCGCCGACGGTCTTGATCTCGCCGACTTCCTCGTCTGGGATATCGATGCCAAATTCGTCCTCAAAGGCCATGACGAGTTCGACGACGTCTAGTGAGTCTGCCCCTAGATCCTCGGTGAAAGAAGCGGCTTCAATGACCTCTTCTTCTTTCACGCCAAGCTCTTCGACGGTAACTTTCTTAACTCGCACAAGTGTGTCCGCTGACATGATTGGAACGATACCACGATTTGAGACGGAATGGACGGCTATTCGGTCTTGTGCCCCAGACACTCGGTGGCTGGGGCACAAAGGAAGCTATTTGCGGAGAAGGTTTCGAAGGTAAAGGTCGCTTACCGGTCTTGCTTGGTAGTCGACTCCGAGAAGCTTCCTTAGTTTGGCGATCGCTTCCTGGCGGGTATCGCCCGTGTTCTCTTCGTGGCGATGCCAGAACTCGTTCCACCAACCGGCAGGCTGAACTTTGGAGCCCAAGTACTCGGTTACCCGACCCGTGTTGCCGCCCGTCACGAGCGATCCGACGGAATCGCTTTGCTCGTACACCCGATCGATGTCGGATTTAATGAGTCTGAGATCGTCATCGTTCACAACGCCATTGGACGTGGCTTTGTAAAACTGGACGGTAACGCGGATTGGGAACCTGTCGTCGCGTTCGATCTTGAGGTTGTCGATCTCGGTGTAAGGTCCTTCCAACTGGCCGTGACCAATGACCGCGTTTTCAACATCGCTTCCTTTTCGGCCCGCTTTGGACATCTCCATCGTTGGCGCTCCAGGCGCGCCGCCACCGCCATATCCGCCGCTCCTCATGGGACGCTTTTGCTTCAGAGGGACCTGAATCAGGAGCACCATGTTCATGCCACTGATGTCCTTGTCATTTTGATTTCCTGAGCCACCAGAAGCTGTGCCGAAGTCGCTGAATCTCTGTCCGGTTAGGCTTGCCCGCATTCCGTTTTGGTTGTGGAAAAGGCGCTGACCCCAGGCCGAGCCCTCGCTGAAGGCATCGCGCTTGTTGTCGATGATGGTCGTGCTGGTGCCTTCTCGCGTTGCGAGAATGGTGAGCACGGCAGGATCGCCGGACATGGACTGATAGTTGAAGAGCACCGGGTTAAAGGTCGCTTTGCCCGATTTGGGGATCGGGAGGAAGCAGGCTTGGGCGCTGACCAAAACCTTATCGTCTCGGTCGGCAACCAACGTGCGGTTCTTGCCGAGCCAGGAGTTGGGCTTGGTGAGGTAGTTGGTGGGCTCTTTGATGAAATCGTAAAGGCTGATGCGTTGGAGCTTTCGACCCTTCTCGTTTCCAACCAGAAGCGTGAAGTCGCGAGGATCGATGTCGCAAGTCTTGTCGCTGAAGTTCGGGAATCGGATGACGGGCATGCAGGTGACGCTGGTTTGGCGAGTCTTGGGGTCTTCGACCCCGACTTGGATCGTCATGTCGCTGATGTTTGGGCCGACGGATGAGTTCTTGTACCTGCCGGTGTCTTCCCAAGTGAGGCTCAGGATGTTGAGGCCAAGCTTGTGGGCCAAGCTTTGCGCCTGCGAGTTCCTGACCATCATTGCCGTCTCGCGGACGGTTTGGAGGTATTCCGCCGTGATCTTGTTGCGATTCACTTTTAGGCTTGGACCGTCGTCAATGTCCGAAGCGGCTCCGAAGCCGGCGCTCAAGGTCAGGGAAGAGAGAGCGATTAGTTTTCTTGAGTTTTTCATGGGGTCCTCTTTGGTGTCGTTTGACAAGGCAAACGTTCAAGTCCCGCTTGCGTTACGTCCTTAGGTCTAGCAAGGATGAACGAACGGACCCGTAGGATCGCGGCTTGGTATCTGATTCTTCAAGGCGTTCTTACCAGTGCCTGGTGGATAGCCATGTTTTTGTATCCGGATTGGCGTCGTCCCTTCTTTGCGGCCCCAGAGACAGAGATCGGCTGGGTGACGTTCTTTCTTCCCGACGCGGTCTTTTTTATTGGGGCGTCGATGGTCGCAGGAATCGGACTTCTGAAAAGATGGTCCATGGCTTGGCCAATTCTTCTCGTACATGTCGGAGCGGTTGGTTTCGCGACGCTGTTGGCGATCGGTCAGTCTCTAGCCACTGAAAGAGGTTGGCTGGGTGCAGAACTTATGCTGGGGCACTTCATTGTCGTTGCGGTTATAGCGCGAAACCTGAGACCCCAATGAGGCTTCCAGACAAGCCAATAACGGCTCGTCCCGCGCCCATTTGGGTGAACCTCCTCAAAACGCTTATCCAGGTTGCCTTCATGTGGGGATCGTTCCTGTGGCTGTTTCCGACTTTGATCGTTTTGGTCGAGTCAAGGTTGGGCATTCCCGGATTTGTGCCTCAAACGGTGATTGGATGGACTCTGTTCGGGTCGGCAAGCGCTGTGGGGCTCCCGTGTGGGGTTTTGTTTGCCGTGTTGGGCGACGGCACGCCTTTGCCGCTCGACACCGCTAACAACCTGGTGATCCGAGGACCCTACCGTTTCATCCGAAATCCGATGGCGACCGCGGGCATCGTCCAGGGGCTGGCGGTCGGGCTCATTCTCGGGTCTTGGAGCGTCATCGCCTTCTCAATGGCCGGAGGCTTGGTGTGGCATTGCTTAGCCAGGCCCTGGGAGGAGGCGGATCTAGTTGTGCGGTTTGGGTCGGAATACGAGGCGTATCGACGAGCCGTCCCGCTCTGGCGGCCTAGGCTGACGCCTTACTTTGGATCTGCTGGAGAACCGATTCCAGATACCGTTGACCCGCCGCTCCGTGCCACTCAAGATGATGGAACTCGATCTTGAGGCGGTCGACGGCTTGGGCGAGTTCGGCATCGGATGAGGCGTTTAGGATGGCAGGCGCGAGTTGGGTTCGGATGAGGTCAGCGGCTTGCAGAAGGTCATGGATGTCGACGGCGATGCCATCGACGGTTTCTTGCTTATATCCTGCGGCAAGGATTCGGTCCTGAATCGCCTCCCCGAGGAGCCAGTATTCGGGCTCCATGGGGTCGATGCTTCCCTCGTTGGGATCTCGATCCGACAACTTAGGCCGCCTCGTCCTCTTCGGCGAGTTTTCGAGCTTGCTCGTCTTGGGCCAGCGCATCGATCATATCTTGGATGTCTCCATCCATGAAGGCGATCATGTTGTTGGCCTGGTAGCCGATTCGATGATCGGTGATGCGGCTTTGGGGGAAGTTGTAGGTGCGGATCTTCTCGCTTCGATCCCCGCTTCCGATCTGGCCCTTTCTGAGTCCCGAGCGCTCGGCAGAGACGCGCTCCAACTCGAGCTGGTAAACCTTGGCGCGAAGCACCGCCATCGCCTTCAGCTTGTTCTGGGCTTGGCTCCGCTCGTCCTGGCAGGTGACGACGATTCCGGTCGGCTTGTGGATGATGCGAATCGCAGTCTCGTTCTTCTGCATGTGCTGGCCGCCGGCAGAGGAGGAGCAGAAGGTTGAAATCTCCAAGTCGTCGCTCTTGATATCGACGTCGACCTCTTCAGCTTCCGGCAAGACTGCAACCGTCACAGTTGAGGTGTGTATCCTTCCCTGGCTTTCGGTTGCGGGGACCCGCTGGACCCGATGCACGCCCATTTCATACTTCAATTGACTATAGGCGCCCAACTCGTTAATGTTGAAGATGCATCGAGAAAGGCCGCCAATTCCGCTCTCCTCCATCTCGACGATCTCGGTTTTCCATTTGCGCCGCTCGCTGTATCGCAGATACATGCGCATGAGTTCGGCGGCAAACAGCGCGGCTTCATCGCCTCCGGCAGCAGGCCTAATCTCGATGATGACCTGCTTGTCGTCGAGCGGGTCTTTGGGAACCAGCATGCTCTTCAACTTCACTTCCAGCGTGCCTATTCGGTTTTTGAGGGGGTCGATCTCGGCGGCGGCCATCTCCTTCATCTCGGGGTCGGCTAGAAGCTCCTGTGCGTCCTCTAAGGCTTGGAGGGTTTTGGTGTATTCGCGGATTGTGATGACGATCGGTTCCAAGTCGGAACGGAGCTTGCCAAGTCGTTGCATCTCCTTGGGATTGGTGACCAAGGAAGGGTCTTGAAAGTCTGCTTCGACCGAATCGAAACGCTTTTCTATTTCGTGAAGCTTATCAAGCATCTAAGTTCAATTTTACCGGGGGAGAATGAGGGTCCCAGCAACGCCGGGAGATCGGACCAACGAGCAAGTACCCAGGCATGCTGGGTGAAGGAGGCTAGTACCTCGCAATGCTGATGCTGTGGGTCGATAAGAAGTTCATTTCGAAATCTTTGGGGCGGATAGCGGGTCTCGAACCCGCGGCCTCCTCTTCCACAGAGAGGCGCTCTAACCCCTGAGCTATACCCGCCAAGTTCATGAATTTTACCTTACGCGTGGATAGGGCGGGTCCATCGGCACCGGCGATGCGCCGAACCAGCAATGTGTCGATGCTTCATTCTAAAATCGCGGCATGGTTCCCGTGGTAGTCGCGCTTGGGTCGAATGTTGGCGACAGCTTGCGCTATCTACGGGCAGCGGCGGTTGCGCTTCGGTCTTCGATATCTAACCTAAGAGCGAGCGCGATCTACCGGACCGCGCCGATGTATGTGGAGGATCAGCCACCTTTCCTGAACGCGGCAGTTTCTGGAGACACTAAGCTCGGACCGCTTGCATTGCTCACCGAGTTGAAGAGGATCGAATCGCAAATTGGGCGGCAGTTGAGACAGAGATATGGGCCGCGCGAGATCGACCTCGATCTGGTCGCCTATGGCTCGCTGTCCTATTGCGGTCCAGCTCTGCAGGTTCCCCATCCCAAGACGATAGAGCGAAGATTCGTGCTCTTGCCAATGCACGACCTGGACCCGCACCTCAAGCTGGCTACAATGGGATCAGTTTCGGACCTATTGTCGCAAACGCAAAGCCAACCTGGAGACGTCGTACCCATCGAAGATGCCCTTCTTCCAATATCAAGCGACCGATAAGCAAGGCAACCCGATCCAGGGCACGGTTCAGGCTGGGACTCTGGATGAGGCTAACCGTGCATTGGCTTTGCAGGGATTCAAGGTCACCGGCTTGCGCGACCCCTCGGTGATAGCGGCGCCATCGGTCCAAACAATGGCTCCGCCCCGGTCGCTTAGCTTTGAGAGACCTGGCGTTCCGGCTCCTGTCAGGGTCAACAGCCCAACCGCGAGGCCGCTTGGCGAAGCTCGAAAGACCCGCTACAGCCAAGACAAGGACATCTATTTCATCTTCAGCCAGTTGGCCGCTTACTTTAAGTCAGGCATCAATCCCGCCCAGGCTTTTACCGAGATCGGGTCCAAACAGCAACGAGAAGATATCAAAGAGGCCATGCTCTTTGTGGCATCGCGGGTGGGTGAGGGAAGCGGCATCGCCGACCTGCTCGCCCTCTACCCATTTCTATTTGCGCCCCATGTCGTGGGGGCTGTCCGGGCCGGAGAGATGGGCGGGTACCTGCCGGAGGCTCTAGAGAACATCGCGGCTCAAGCGGATTCCAGCCGAAAAATGCGGCGTTGGATGGTGTGGCTAGGTCTGTTCGCGATCGGGATTCCCCCGGTGGTGCCGATTGGGATGGCCCTGTTCAACTCGGTGATTGCGAGTTGGGATGCCCAGGAGGCTTCGGGCGGCACGGCCCCGGTGGCGGCGACGGTTGGTCGAGGCTTTGTTCAAGAACTGTTGGGATCGCTAGGCGTTTACTCGTTGATCGTCTTCATTCTGTTCGTGGTTCTTGCCTTCTCATGGCAATCGATGTGGTTCCGGCGATTTCGCCATAAGCTCGCCCTGATGATCCCAACGATCGGCAAACGCGCCCGTGCCGAAGGGTTTGCCGCCTTTACCTGGAACTTGAGCAATTTAGCGAAAGCAGGAATTGCACCTCGCCAGTCGTTCCAACTCGCGTCGGAAACCGTTCCAAACCTGGATATACGCCTCGCCCTTGAGAACCAGTGGCGCCATATGAACGATCAAACCAAGCTGAGCGAAGCTTTGGAAGGCACCAAAATGCTCCCCCACGAGCTTAGCGCGATGGTTCAAACGGGAGAGGTTACGGGCGACGTCGCAGGCCAGCTTCTCAATGGGGCCCGAGCGCAACAACAAGAGTTTGAACACCAAGACAAGAACGTAAAGACCAGAGTCGGCTGCTGGATGCTTCTTTTGTTCTTCCTGGTTGGGCCGGTTTTGGTCGCTTTCCTCTATGGAGACTTCTTGACAAAGATGATAACGAAGCTTACGGCAACGGATTGAACGTAGAATCGGTCTAGCAGAGAAACGCATGCCGTCTTACGAATACACCGCAGTGAACGCTACCGGCCAGGCCGAATCTGGAACCGTCCTCGGTATGACCCTCTCGGATGCCGCCAAGCAGCTTGCCGACAAAGGCCTTCAGGTTGAGAAGATCAATGTGGCCGAGTTTGTCGGCGATTCCCTCGCGAATTCGATGGTGACGCCCCCGCCAGTAGAGGTTCCCAGGGCAGAGCAAGCTACCGTCCAGCCTCCCCCGGTTGCCCAGGAGGGCTTGCGCGATGCCCCTCCCACCGAAGCGCGATCCTATGTTGCAACCAACGTGGTTGGGCCCCTTGTTGGCCGCGTCGGCCTCAATCAGTTGATGTTCTTCTTCCGGCAGTTCGCGGCCATGGTGGAAGCGGGAGTGCCGATGGTCCAGACGTTGGAAACCCTGACCAAGCAGACGCACGACCCTCGGCTGAAGCACGTGATCAACGAGATGAAAGGGCACGTGCTGGAAGGGCGAGGAATCAGCACAGGTATGCAGAGGTACCCCGAGGTGTTCTCGCCCCTGCACGTGAGCCTGATACGGGCCGGCGAAGAGGGCGGCTTCTTGGCCGACGCCAGCAAGCAGGTTGCCAACTATATTGAGCAGGACGTTCGGATTCGCAACCAATACAAGCGTGCGCTTTTTATGCCGAAGATCACGGTCATCGGTTCCATCGTGATCATCCTGGCCGCGAACTTCATCATCGGCTGGGCAACGGGCGGCAAAGGACAGGGAATCAATTCGCCCCTCACTACGATTGCGGTTTGGGTTGTGCTAGGTCCGATTTTGGTAGGTGCGTTTCTGTTCTTCCGGGTCGGACTTGCGAATCCGCGAATCAAATACAACTGGGACCGAATTCTGCTAAGCGTTCCCTACCTCGGTAACACGCTTCAGCAGTTCGCGATGGCCAAGTTCGGGCGGGCCTTTGGCGCTTTGTATTCTGGGGGCGTCAACATTCCGAAGGCGGTCCAGCTTTCAGCCGACGCATGCGGCAACGAGTACCTGCGCGCCCAGATCCATCCAACTTCCAAGCGTCTTGAGACGGGCGACCAGATCACGGAAACGATGAGATCCACCGGCGCCTTTACTCCGCTCGTGCTGGACATGATGCATACCGGCGAAACCACGGGCAATCTGGATTCGATGCTCAACAAGGTCTCCGACTACTACGAGGATGAAGCTGAGGTTAGAGCCCAGCAATTGGGCAAGGTCGTAGGAGTTGCCGCAATGGTGCTGGTGGGCGCGTATGTTGGTTACGTCGTCATCACCTTCTACATGAAGATGGTTTCTGGCTATGGCCTGGAATCTGCGGGTGATGAGCCCTAGTCGGTAGATTGTGGATAATAGGCCTGCTGATCTGTTTCTGCCGATAAAAACAACATTGGAATGCCCAACCACTATGAAACCCTTGGGTTAGCGCGAGGATGCTCGCCGAATGAGATTCGGTCGGCTTATCGCAAGTTGGTCTTGGTGCACCACCCGGATCGATCAACCGATCCTAAGTCGAGAGACATCTTCATTAAGGCCACGGAAGCCTATGAGACGCTTGGCGACGTGGACCGCAAGCGCGAGTACGATCGCCTGCTGAACACGGAAGAGCTAAAGCGCGAGCAAGTCCGAGCCGCGATGAGGACGACGCCCCAACCTAGGCCCAAGGCACAGCCGCGAAAGCCTGAATCGGTGGCCATTGAACTCACAAAACTGGTTCAGTTGTTTAGTCGAGGTCGGATTGCCGAAACGGAACTGATGGCGCGGGACCTGATTCGCCGAGCGCCGAAAGAGGCAATCCCTTACGGAGTCCTTGGAGACATTTTGAGATCACGGGGCAACCTGGTTGAGGCGGCCAAGATGTATGCCTTTGCCGCACAATTCGACTCTCGGAATCCGATCTATCAGCGGCGGCACGAGGAACTGATATCGGCGGCGCAGATTTCCACCAGCACCGTTCATATCGGCCGTGACCGCGAGGCCCGTCCAGGGCCTCCAATGGTAGCGGCGATCGTGGCATTTATGGCGGGCATCTATCTGGTTCTGAGTCGGGAAGCACCCATCTTTCCGGGCGTTCCCGTCGTCTCGACCTTCACCCTCGGCTTAATGGGAGTGTTGTTTTTCAGCGGGATTGCTACCGGGTCTTCGCTGGCGATGGGAGGATGGTTGGATCGGTATCAGTCCACCTCGACCAATGCGTTGGGGCGTCGGTCGCCGACGGTGGTGCTGGGCTTTGTGGCGATTATCAACTTTTGGGCGGCGGCCTTGCTGTATTTGTTTGTGGGATTGGGTCAAAGGGCGTTTAATTACTCGACATCTAGGGTAGTTGGGGCGGTCGCGGTGCTGACTTTGATGTTCACCGGATGCGCATTCGCTTCCTATGCAGTGGATGCGGGGCAGGTTGTGGCTTGGGGCGGCAACCTGGTCTATCTCGGCGCGTTGATAGGGTGGATGGTCGCAGACGCCTTCCGGTAGCAAGTTCTCGCAAAAACGCACACAATAGGGCTCATGATTGCTGTCGTCTTCCCTGGGCAAGGCTCCCAGAAACCTGGAATGGGCAAAGAGCTTTATGATCTCCGACCAGAATCGCGAGAGGTCTTTGCCCGCATTGCCTCATCGACCGGAATCGACGTCGCCAAGCTTTGCTTTGACACCGATGAGGAGACTCTCCGACAGACGCAGAATGCCCAGATGGCACTCTACGCGACCGGCGTCGCAGCTTGGACCTGCCTGAACGCCCACCTCACTGGTGTTTTGAACATCGACGCGTTTGCGGGTCATAGCGTTGGAGAGTATGCGGCCTTAACTGCGGCAGAGGTTCTCTCGGTCGAGGACGGGGCCAAATTGGTCCAGCGTCGGGGCGAGATCATGGCGGAGGCGGGCCAGAAGCAACCAGGAACAATGGCGGCAGTGTTGGGAATGGATCGAGGCGAAATCGAGACTGTCTTGAAACA
This sequence comes from Fimbriimonadaceae bacterium, assembly GCA_014380605.1. Taxonomy (GTDB): domain Bacteria; phylum Armatimonadota; class Fimbriimonadia; order Fimbriimonadales; family Fimbriimonadaceae; genus 55-13. Next base: position 11,620 of record JACMJO010000097.1, read on the forward strand.
GGTTCAGGGAATCGTCGTGATCGCCAACGACAACTGCCCCGGCCAACTGGTGATCAGCGGGGATGTCGAAGCCGTTGCCCAGGCGAGCGAAGTCCTCACGTCGTCCGGCGCGAAGCGGGTGCTTCCGCTCAATGTCAGCGGAGCGTTTCATAGCCCACTCATGGAATCGTCAGCTATAAAAATGCGGGTAGCCCTCGATGATTCGCACTTCTTCACCGGTTCGGGAAGAGTTTTCAGCAACGTCACCGCCCAACCTGTTGTCAAACTTGGCGCCTGGCCGGACCTGCTCGAGCGCCAGTTAAAGAGCCCAGTTCGCTGGACCGAGACGATCCAGAATATGTACAACGAGGGCATTCGGACCTTTATCGAGTGTGGAGTCGGCGATGTCCTTTCGGGCCTGTTGAAGCGGATCGAGCGGGAAGCCAAGGGACTCAAAGTGAACAGCCTTGATACCTTGGAAGAGGCGATTGCGGCGGTAAGGGCGTAAAATCCAGCCCATGCGATTTTCCGAGCAGGTCGTCATCGTCACCGGAGCCAGTCGAGGGATTGGCAAAGAGATCGCCCGAGCTTTCGCCAACGAGGGAGCCAGGGTGGCTTGCGTGGCTACGACCCAACCCGGGGCGCAGAAGACTGCCGATGAGATCGGGCAGGGGGCAAAGGGCTATGCCTGCGACGTGAGCAACTCGGCTTCCGTGGACGCGCTGATCGAGTCGGTTTCTCAAGACTTGGGCACGCCTGCGGTCTTGGTGAACAACGCGGGGATCACCAAAGACACGTTGATCTTGAGAATGAAGGACGAGGATTGGGATCGGGTGATGAACGTGAACCTGAAGGGGGCCTTCAACATGATTCGGGCGGTGGCCAAGCCGATGATGAAGGCACGCTATGGACGGATTGTGAACGTCAGTAGCGTGGTTGGCCTTCATGGCGCGGCGGGGCAAGCGAACTATGCGGCTTCAAAGGCCGGAGTAATCGGTCTGACCCTCGCCACGGCGAAGGAGCTAGGCTCCCGCAACATCACCTGCAACGCCCTCGCGCCAGGATTTATCGAGACCGACATGACCGAGGACCTTCCCGCCGAGTTTCGCGAATATGTGGCAAAGAATGCTCCCGCAGGACGGCTCGGTAAACCGGAAGACATCGCGCCAGCGATTTTGTTCTTGGCGAGTAGGGAAGCGGCTTACATCACCGGGCAGACGCTGACAGTAGACGGCGGGCTGTTTCTGTAGCCCATCCGCCTAAGCTAATCGCGTGGGCAGAATCCTGAGGCGGCGATTTGGATCGTCGCCGACGCTTTCACTCGCTAAACGCCTTGCCTCAGCCATTTGATGTTGCATCTTTCGGATGGTCGCGGGCGCCGGATTCAGCTCAAACGGCTTGCCGCTCTGCATGACCGACTCTATTCCCGCCTGGGCTTCCTGCATGGCTTTGGCTTCATAGTCCGGGCCTTCCGTAGCTTGCCGGATGATCTCGTCCAGAGCCACTGCAATCTGGGTGAAGGTATTCGATTTCACCACGACGGTGTTGATCGGCTTACCCGCAAGGTCCCTCAGCTTTCGGGGCTTGGCGGTGATCGTGGAGCGGATCGCCATCACGGCGTCGGCCTGGCTAACATCGTTCGTCACGAAGGCCGGAGCCCTTTTTTCCCGGATCGCCCTTTCGAGGCGCGTGCGTGCGATTCCGTACGGAAAGATTTTCACGAGGTTGGCGAGGTCGCTGGAGACGGTCGAGGTCGATTCTTTTGGGGCCGCAACCGGCATCTTCCTGGCTTGGGCCGCCGACTCGCTTCGGGCCAAGGCTGGGAATCTCTTGTTGAATCCAGGCTCCTCGACCTCGGCGGTCTGCTCGTTTTGCACGATCTCCATGCCGGCACCGGTGCGGACCCGAATCTCCGGTCTAGGCGGCAAGCCTCGTAGGATCATATCGACGGTTTTCTGCACGTTGTGGTGCACTGCGAGTCGGTCGTAATCCAATAGCTCGATAACAACATCGAAAGTCGGCGGGGCCTTGCGCTCCAGCACGGTCTTCTGGGTGCCTCGTCGCTGAGCCTCGGCATCGGACAGGGTAACCGCCTGAATGCCGCCAATGAGGTCTGCCAGAGTCGGGTTGAGCATCAAGTTCTCAAGGGTCTGGCCGTGGGCGGTTCCCACCAACTGGACGCCGCGCTCGGCGATGGTTCGCGCCGCCGCCGCTTCCGCTTCGTTGCCAATCTCGTCGATTACGATGACCTCGGGCATATGGTTCTCAACCGCCTCGATCATCACTCCGTGCTGTTCGGCAGCCACCCGAACTTGCATACGTCGAGCCGCTCCGATTCCCGGGTGCGGCACATCGCCGTCGCCCGCAATTTCGTTCGAAGTATCGACAATGACGACTCGCTTCTCAACCTCGTCCGCCAAGACGCGGGCGATCTCTCGAAGCTTGGTCGTTTTCCCGATGCCGGGCTTGCCCAGCAGCAGGATCGACTCGCCGGATCGAACGATGTCGTCGATGATGTCGATCGTTCCCTCCAAGGCACGGCCCACGCGGCAGGTCAAGCCGATGACTTTGTCGTGGCGGTTGCGGATGGCTGATATGCGATGAAGCGTGCGCTCAATTCCTGCGCGGTTGTCGCTTCCAAATTCGCCAATGGATTTCTGGGTGAAGTCGATATCGTGCTCGGTTACGATCACGTCGTTCATTCGTTCGACTCTATCCCGGTATCGGGCTTCGGCTGGGCGGCCGTAGTCGAGAACAACTTCGATGAGAGAATCCAGGTTGTCGCCGCGCTCTAGGCGCTCGCGAACGACCGCAGGGAGAACGTCGAGAAACTGCAGCAGGCCGTCGGAGTAGGGGGACATATTAGGTTGTCAAAAAGGGTCTGGCTTGGTACCAGACCCTTATTTTCTAGGACGCCTCAAGAGGGGAATGTGGCTCGAAATTAAACGGTTTGTTAAGGTTTCTTAAGCGCCGCGAATCTCTTGAAGGGTCAGGGTGGTTGTTTGAACCTTACCCTTGCTCCAA
>JACMJO010000098.1 GCA_014380605.1 Fimbriimonadaceae bacterium
ACCAGAACACATTTACTCTCTCGCTTGGCCTCTCCGCCTACCAGACCCAGCACGGCGGAACTCCGTGGAACCTCCTGATGGCCGCAACGCTGCTTGTCATCCTTCCCGTGATCCTGGTCTTCTTCTTCGCCCAGAAGGTGTTCATCCAAGGAATCGCGACCAGCGGGCTTAAGTGAGCTGACGTTTCGCGTCCATTGGCCGTACTCGCAGACGCTCTTAGGGGCCAACGAATGCGGCGTTGACCAGTGTGTTGAAGGTCGTTCGGACTCCGCCTGAAAAGCTTTGGGACATGAATACCGCTACGATTCCCGATTTGGGGTCCGTCCAAAATTCGGTGCTGTACGCACCGACATGGCCATAGGATCCCACCGACTTCAGGTCGGCGGTGCCGCTTGGATTCCGCACCACGGCAAATCCCAAGCCATAGCCTTGATTGTCGCTCCCGTCGGAGAGCAGCCCGCCGGTCTGGAGCGTGGTCATCGCAGTGACCCCAGCTGGCGAGAGTAATCGGAACCGCCCCTTCTTTCCACCATCCGCCAAACAGCCGAGAAGAGTTGCCATGTCCGAGGCGGTGGAATAGAGTCCGCCGGCCGGGTTGGCATACTTGGCCCCGATGCGAAAGGGATTCTCTTCAAGCTTGCGCAGGCTGCCGTGCTCAGAATAGTACATGCTCGCGATTCGTGGATATTTCTCTTTTGGTGCGAAGAAGGATGTGTCTTTCATCCCGAGGGGGCCAAACATCTCGGTCTGCATAAATACATCGAGGGTCTTGCCAGATACGATCTCCACGATGCGGCCTGCGGCGGCAAAGCCAGGGCCACTGTAGGAGATTTGGGTTCCTGGCTCTGCGATAAGGGGCTCTTCATGCAGTTTTTCCGCGTACTCCATCAAAGTCAGCTTCACCTTCTGAATGTCGTCTAAACCACCCGGATCGATGGAACTGAATCCGGCCGTATGGGTGACCAATTGGCGAACGGTTAGCCTGTTCTTTTTCAGGCGCAAACTCCCATCGGGTTGTTTGACCTGGAGCTTTGAAAGATTGGGCAAATAGCGCTCAACGGGGTCGTTGAGATTCACAAGCCCCCTTTCGACGCAGATCATCAGGGCAATCGTGGTAATCGGTTTGGTCATCGACATGATCTGGAAGATGGTGTCATGGGCCATTGGCCTCTTTTCCTCCACGTTGGCAAGGCCCTGCAAGTCCAGCAGAACCGTCTTGCCATGCCTCTGAATCAGAACGACCGTGCCCGCAATCTCTCCTTCCTGTACTGACTGCTTCATACGCAGGGGTATGACAGCTAAGCGTTCAGGAGCGAAACCGTTGCTCTGAGCCATCGGTTCGGACTTTGACAGCATGGCTAACGAGAGAAGACTGAGTGTGATCATGGTTAAGGTGAAGGCACTTGCCTTAGGGTGTCGAGAATGGTTCCGTCCACCCAGGTAACGAGGCCGACGATTGGGCTGGCTTGCGTAGGCGAGTCCGGTGGCCCACCGCATAGGGCTTCCGCATCTCGCTTCAAATCGGTTAGTTCCCGGAGTGGCAATCCGGAGTTCCGCGTTGCCTCAATTAGGTCTGCTCGCTTGGGGTTGATCGCAATCCCACGCTCGGTGACGACTACGTCGACCAATTCGCCCGGACCGCAGAATGTAGTCAGTCTATCCCGGATTATGGGCACTCGGTTTCGGAAGGTGGGGACGGCGAGGATGGTGCACTTGCTAAAGAGGGCGTCCTGCCAGCCGCCGATTCCGTGGAGCATTCGCCCATCGGAGTGGCTCACCACATTGGCGTTGAAGTCCAGATCGACCTCGGTTGCGCCAAGCAGAGCGCAATCCAACATCGATGCCACATTGCCCTTGCCGTGATAGTTGTAGCTGTTGAACGGGCTGGTCATCAGGTGGTTGGGGTTCTCCCGAACCGACCGCACACCCTCCAGATCGAACGTTTGGCCGTCGAGGATATAATCGGCGAGTCCAGACTCCAGCATCTCGACGACATAGCTGGTGCTGCCGCCCCGAATAAACCGTGCCTTGACCTGTCGCTCTCGCATCATGTCTCGAACAAAGCTCGTGAACGCCAGCGAAGTACCTCCAGCACCAGCTTGGAAGGACCAGCCGTCTTTCAGGATGCCAGCGGCAGTCACGAACTTGGCGGCGAGTTCGGCGATGAGGAGTCGGTCAGGCGACCTGGTTACTTGGGTGGTTCCGGAAACGATCTGGCTTGGGTCGCCGATTTGATCAAGAACGACAACTTGATCCACGTGGTTGCCAGCGATTTGCCAGGGAGCGCACGGGAATGGAACGAGGTTGTCGGTCACCGCGATGACGTGTTCCGCGTATTGCGCATCGGCCACAGCGAATCCGAGAACGCCGCAGGCGGCGGGGCCGAAAGCGCCGGTCATGTTGCCAAAAGGATCACAAGAAGGGGCGGCGATGACGGTGATGTCGACTTGGATATCTCCATCCTGGATCGCGCGATAGCGCCCACCATGAGATCGCAACTTTGCCAAGCCTCTCATCTTGCCGGCGGAAGCAAACTCCCCGACGGCTCCGTTCAAACTCCCCTCGATGTGATGGATCACTCCGCTTTCCAGGTGCCGCAGGAGAGGTTCATGGCACGGGAAAACGGCGGAGGGTAGCCAGGTCAGGTCTCGAACGCCCAGCTCTGCGGCCGCCGCGAATAGTTGTTCCGCCACCAAGTCGCCGTTGCGGAAGTGGTGATGGGTTGAAACCACCATTCCGTCTCGGAGTCCAGCCTGAATAAGGGCGGTTTTCAGCTTAGCGGTTTGCTTATCGCCGTTGGCGGGATAATCTGCGCAGGATCGGATTGTTTGACAGACTTGGCGGCCTTTTGGTCGGAATCCGCCAACTCCTGCATAGGGAACTCCGTGCTCGATTGGAACTAAGCGGCCCGCAACATTGGCAACGAGTTCCGTGGTCGAGATCATCGGGAGGCCGCCATTTCAAGCGTCCTGACCGCGCGCCGATAGATGGGGACGTCGATCATCATGCCGTCCACACGGATCGCGCCAACCCCTTCTGACAGCGACTTGTCGTACCCATCCACGATTGCTTGGGCTCGCGATGTTTCATCATCAGACGGTGCGAACCCTCGATGTGCGGCCTTCACTTGGCCAGGATGGATGCACCCAACTCCGTCGAACCCCATTTGAGACATCTTTCGCGCGTAGGCTTCCATCTGGGATGCGTCGTCGATGACGGAGAACACGGAGGCAAATGGCGACACACCTGCCGCCCGGGCAGAGTTGACGACTTGTCCGTGAGCCCATGCCGATTCCAAGCCTTGCTCGGTTCGAGTGGCGTGGATGTCTGCTGCGTAATCCTCGATCCCAATCGAAATGCCGATGATTCGGGGAGAAGCCAGGGCGATCTCGTAGGCGAAGTGGATTCCCTTTGCCGATTCCAAGAATGGCAACAAGAATGCTCCACTGCCCAAGTTGGTCAACAGTTCATCAATGGCTTGAATCTCAGAAGGATCTTCGACCTTGGGGATCAAGAAAAGCTCGACCCCAAACGCCGCCAACTCCCGAATATCTCTCTGCCCCATCTCGCCCGAGTTGATGCGTACCAAGCGCTCGCTCTTCCCAAAATCCAGGGTTCTCAATGCTTGCCGCACTAGATCGCGGGCTGCGTCCTTCTCACTTGGCGCAACCGAGTCTTCCAAATCCAAGATAACGCCATCGGCTTCATAGAGTCCCGCGTTCACGATGAACTTGGGCGTGTTGCCCGGGATGTATAGCCGAGTCCGGCGGAGCCGGTCGCGAATTGGTTCCTTCAACTTGCCATCGGCCTTGGGCAAATGTTGGCCCAAGTGAAGGGATAAAGCTACTTCTAGGCGAGCTTCCAAAACAAAGGGAAGCGCGCCGGAATCCTCAATCAAAACGTGAACCGAAGGGTTGTCAAATCTGCAAATCACCGACGCAGCCTGCTCTCGAATCGCCCGCCCGTACATCGCTTCGATGTTGCTCTTGACTTCAAGTCCAGGCGAGCCATCCGTGACGGTGACTCGGGCATCGCCTCGAACTCCATCGCCAAAGGCGCCAACCACCGTCGTCATTGCCAAGCCACCTGAATCCAAGTAGATCGCCACGCACCATCGTGCCTCCCGCCCGCTTCAAAGTAGGGTTGGAACGGAATAGGTGATCGGCCTGGCTGGACGAAGTCGATGACTGGAAGCTTCTTGGTTGCTTCCTCTCTAATCGCAAAGGGTGCTTCCGGGGTCAACTTTGCTAAGCGAAGCGTCTCCTCCTTCTTGTAGCCATCAATTAAACCGGTCGAGTACACATAGGGCCCCCAAGTGAGGTGGGCGTAGTCTGTCCGAACGACTTCCTGTCCATGGTGATCCACCGAGTAGGTGAATGTGTGAACAGCAACTCCAAAGTCAAGCTGGATGTGCACGACATCTTCATCGCTCCAATGGCGGTTAAAGATGAGAAAGCCGTTTTCAGCCTTGCATTCGAAAGGTTCTCCGTTGATTGAGACAGAAGCTAGGCGACTTCCGATTGGCAGCCGAACTACCACCGTCAGGTCTAGCTGCCCCTGCAAATCGACCTTGACATAAGATTCAAAACCGTTCTCTTGAACTGCATGCTCAAATCGGACCTCACGCCCGCCGAAGGAAGACATCCTTATCTGCGAATGCCAAAGATTGAACGAGATTCCATTTTCTGTCAGCGTACTTGCCGCTAACCTCACCTCCTCAAGCGCCATCGCCCCGCTAGACCTGCAGCATGCCCAGTGGTAAGTGTTGTTGCGACGACCGTTGGGGAAAGTGAAGTAGCACCAGTCCCGTCCGTTCTCATCCATGGCACCAAGTAGTGCATTCAGAAGGGACCTCTCAAATGACTGTAGGTAATTTATGGACCCAGTAATTGCATATAGCTCTCGGCTAAGGGACATCCAAGCGGCAGTTGAGCAGGTTTCCGTAAAGCCGTACGGGCTGAAGAAGCCTCGTGCGTTGAATACCTCTTTGTGAGTGCCGATCCCACCCCAAGGGCCGCCCAACGGGGTTAAGTGATTCTCAGCTATGTTCCGCCACCAATACTCTGTTACCTCAAGCAGCTGCTTATCACCTGTGACGCGATACAGGGCTGTGAGTCCCACCAGAATCCAGCAAAGCTGATAGGCCTTTCCCGTGCCTAACTCGGAGATATCCAAAGCCTTGTCCGGACCAGACAGAATCGCCAAACCCCGTTCCTCCATCTGCTGCAGAATCTGCTTCGCGAGAGCGGCATACTGGGGTTCTCCTGTGACTCTAGACAGCTCTGCCAACGGGTGGACAATCACTCCGCTACTTAACCCCTGGTGATTCCCTAGCGACAACACCGATCTCTCACCACTGCCAAAAGTTCGAACCATCAGATCGCCAATTCTTCTGGCTGCCTCGAAGGCTCTTGGCAACTGCAGTGCGTCGGCTACCTGCAATAACCCCAGTATCATCCAGGCATGGACCCATAGGTCCCACGTTCGCACGCTGCTGGCTGCTTCGTTGGTTAGTCGTCCTGCGTATTCGGCCGAGTATGTGCCTAAGTAACCATCCTCGCCCTGACGGTCGATGAGAAAGGAAACGATCCGCTCGACTGTATTCGTAAGGTCATCGCTTTCTGTTCGGCGCAACGCATGTCCCGCGGCAACCAGCCACTTGCCGACGTGCTCTCCGTACCAATCGCCGGAAAGGGAATGGGCTCGCATATCGTCAGAGAAAAGCTGAATGGGTTCGCTATCTTCGTTTTCGATAAACCGCTTGAGCCGTTGACTAAAGCTCACTTCTACTGCGTCACCCACAGGCCCTGGACTCGCAACCCCTGTCCAATCCGCCCGCTCCTGGCCTAGGGTTTTCATGCTGGAGAAATCCTCGGGGTTCCGGCTCCTACGCATCCCGATTCCACGACAATGCCGAAAGCGCCCTCAAGGAGGGGGCGGTCCAAATCGACGGCGGTCAGTTTCAATCTTCCATCTATCCAGGCTCGAATTTCATTCCCACGGACTTCGACTTCGACCATGTAGTCCTGAAACGGTTCCCAAGGAAAAGAAGTCTGTGCCAGCGTGGACCTGCCGTCAAGCGCTTTCACGATCCTAAGTTCCCCTGGCCCAGCAAAGACCACTGCATAGTAACGCCTCAGCCCCTGAACGCGAAGGGCCAGACCGGCGGAGACCGCCATTTTTGGTGTGACCCTAGCCTCGATCCGATAGTCCTGCCAATCTCGGCTTCCTTGAGTCAGGAGGCCAACCCCTTCATTGTGGGTCAGGTACTCATATTTGTCGCGGACATACTCAAAGCGATCCACCGACTTTGCCCAAGCGCGGGCCCACATGGTGCCCTCCACAACTGGGAAAGACGCCGTGGGAATGCCAGTCCAATCCAGGCGATCCAACTCAACGGCCCCACGTTCCAACTCTAATCCGATCTCGTGATAGGGATATCCGTCGTTCTCAGGCACTACCCAAGTCAGTTCGCGCTCTTCGTGCGGCAACATCGACCAAGAAGGGCCTTGGATCGATTCCGATTCATCGTCGGACGTGTATTTTGATAAGAAGACTCGCCCCGTCGAAGGTTCATCATTCGCCTTGACAACCAGCCTAATCTCCTGTCCTGGATAAAGAGTTGGGTTGGCGACAAGGACATACCCCGTCTTCATATCCTTGGCCTCAGGCGGGATGAAGGTTGCGGTTGAGGCTCGGCCACCTTCCGAAGTCAGAGGTTCAATCACCAGCGCTCCGTTCGGGTTCGAAATAGCCAGCCTTTCAGGATCTAGGGATTGCCAACCCTGGACGCTTCCGGATAGCGCAAAGTGAAATCGGGCTCCGTCCTTGAGCGCAAGCGGCAATTCGCCAACAATTCCACGCCCGGCATTCGCGACAAAGACTGCTTCGCGAGCTGCGTCTGTGATCGCCCGGCCTCCATCCGCCGAAGGCAGATACAGTCGGTCCGCAACGGGTCCTCGCCAGTCTTTTCCGGCCAACCCGGCAAGTCCATTCCTAACGCCCAGAATGGCTCCGACATTGCCCGAGTTGCAGTCGGTATCCCAGCCGCTTGTGTTCACGATGGTCATCGATCGGTCGAAATCCCCTTCTCCATGGAGCAGGCTCAAAATGATCAGCCCGTGATTCGGGATGAGATGGCACTGGCCGAAATACTTGTCGTATCCATATTCAGCCTGAAGCCGTTCTCGATTTGCCCGCCAGTCAGGCTCTTGCCGTTGCCACGTCCGCAGGTCGTCAATGAGCTTTCGGACCGTACAGTCCGCCGGGATCACGGATAGGGCCGTATCGAGCAAGCGATCCATGTCCGATTCAATAAAAGCTTGGGCAACCAAAGCCGCGACAACTTGAGCGCCATAGACGGCCTCGCCGTCGTGGCTGACTCGGGCAGCTCGCGATGCGAAGTCGGCGGCTCTCGCCGGATCGCCCGGGCAGATCATGCCCCAGGCGTCGATG